>JAGYNF010000066.1 GCA_018400215.1 Cyanobium sp. M55B138
CAGCGGGGCCGGGTGCTGGCACCGGCGGCGGTGGCCCCGCTGCTGCGCCAGCTCCGGCCCGATGCGGTGGAGTTGCACACCCAGGCGGGCCGCCAGCAGGCCTTTGAGGCGCGCCTGGAGCAGGTGCGCGCCAGCGGGGTGGTGCTGCGTCGTTTGGCCGTGAGTGCGGGCGCGGAGGTGGATGGCGCCGAGCTCTGGCAGCGTTTCGCGGCCCTGCGCCAGCGGGGCTTCAGGCCCCTCTGGCAGCTCGATGGCCGCCCCATGAGTGGCGATGTGGGTGCGGGCACCGCCCGGGCGGCGGTGGCCCTGCTGGCCCGCCGCCGTGCCGCCATGCCGCCGGGGCCGTTGCAGCTGGCGGGTGGGACCAATGGGTGCAGCCTGGCCCTGCTTGAGGCCCGGGCCGCTGAGCGGCGCCATGGCGCCGGTGTGGCCTTTGGTGGGGTGGCCCGGCGCCTGCTGCAGCCGCTGTTGCTGCGGGCCCAGGGGCGCGGCCTCGGCCTGTTGCAGGCGCCCGATCTGTGGCCCGAAGCCCTCGCTCTGGCGCGGCAGCTGGTGGCCCCCTGGCTAGAACGGACCTGACCTCTCCGCCGGCTCCCTGCGGTGTCCAGCTCCGAGCTGCCGTCTTCCCCGCCCCAGCGGGTCACCGATGATCTCGATCGCCTGTTGGCGGTGCTGCCCGACAGCGTGGTGGCAGCCCTGCGTCCTGAGCCGGCCCGCGATCAGCTGCTGGAGGTGGTGCTCGATCTCGGCCGGGTGCCGGAAGCCCGCTATCCCGGCCGGGCGGTGTCCCTGGGGGGACAGCCGGTGCAGCGGGCTGACCTGGCGGCGGTGGTGGAGCGGCTCGGGGAATTCGGCGGCGACAACCGGGCCGGGATTGGGCGCACCCTGCATCGCATCAGCGCCATCCGCAACCGCAGGGGCGAGATCGTGGGACTCACCTGCCGGGTGGGGCGGGCCGTGTTCGGCACGGTGGTGATGGTGCGCGACCTGCTCGATTCGGGCCAGTCGCTGCTGTTGATGGGGCGGCCGGGGGTGGGCAAAACCACCGCCCTGCGTGAGATCGCCCGGGTGCTGGCCGATGAGCTGGAACAGCGGGTGGTGGTGATTGACACCAGCAACGAGATCGCCGGCGATGGCGACATCCCCCATCCCGCCATCGGTCGGGCCCGGCGCATGCAGGTGGCCCGGCCGGAACTGCAGCACCAGGTGATGATCGAGGCGGTGGAGAACCACATGCCGGAGGTGATCGTGATCGATGAGATCGGCACCGAGCTGGAGGCCCAGGCCGCGCGCACGATCGCGGAGCGCGGCGTGATGTTGGTGGCCACGGCCCATGGCAACGCCCTGGCCAACCTGATCAAAAATCCCACCCTCGCCGATCTCGTGGGGGGAATTCAGTCGGTGACCCTCGGCGACGAGGAGGCGCGCCGTCGCCGCACCCAGAAGACGGTGCTGGAGCGGGCTGCCGAGCCCACCTTTCCCCTGGCCGTGGAGATGCACAGCCGCCAGCGCTGGTTGGTGCACGGCGATGTGGCGGCCACGGTGGATGCCCTGCTGCGGGGCCAGCCGGCCCGGCCCCAGGTTCGGCAGCTGGCGGACGATGGCCGGATGCAGGTGCAGGACGGCCCGGCGCCCCCGATGCTGCGCGCGGTGCAGAGCCCGCCCCAGCGGCCAGCGGCACCTGCGCTCGCGCCCGTGCCCCTGCCTGCGGTGGAGGAGCTGGTGCCGGAGGAGCTGGTGGCCATTGAGGAGGAGGACGGGCCCCTGCGGGTCCATGGGGCGGGCATCCCCCCCGGCCTGCTGGAGCAGGTGGTGCGTTCCCGCCAGCTGCCGGTGGAGGTGGTCGGCAGGGTGGAGCTGGCGGATGTGGTGCTGAGCGTGCGGCATCAGTTGGGGCGCGATCCCCAGGTGCGCCGCCAGGCCCAGGAGCTGGGGCTGCCGATCCTGGTGGTGAAGAGTGCGGCCCTGCCCCAGTTGCAGCGGGCCCTGGAGCGGTTGTTGCAGCGCCACCGGCCGGCGGCGGCGGCCAGCCTGCCCGGGGCGGGGGGTGGCCAGGCCCGGGATGATGCCCTGGCGGCCCTGGAGGAGTGCCGCCTCGCCGTGGAGCAGGTGGTGTTGGCCCAGGGACAACCGGTGGAGCTGTTGCCCCGCAGTGGGGCCGTGCGCCAGCAGCAGGCGGAGTTGGCCTCCCGCTATCGGCTGCGCACGGCGGTCTTTGGCCACGGGGAGCAGCAGCGCCTGCGCGTGTTCCCGGCTTGAGAGAGCCCGGAAGGCCTGGGCCTGACGGCGGGGCGTTGACGAAGGGCCGGGCGCTGTGGGTAACTATCTAGGCAGCGGCAGTGCCGGTGCTGAAGGCGCCTCGAGGAGCAGTCCTCCCGGCTGGCTTCATTGGGCCGTCGCCAAGTGGTAAGGCAGCGGGTTTTGGTCCCGCCATTCCTAGGTTCGAATCCTAGCGGCCCAGTTTTTACTTCCCCTTCCGCACGGGCAGCTCCTGTTGCGGCGTTGCATGCTGAGGCTGGATCCTTCGGCTGCGTGCGTGTTCTCCATGGCCTCCGCCCCGCTGCTGGTCTGCGACTTTGACGGTGTGCTGGTGAATGGCATGGCCGAATATTGGCGTTCGGCCCGGGATGCGGCCCTGCGGCTCGATCCCCGGCTCGCCCTGCCGGAGAGGCTGCCGGCCCCCTTTGGGCGCCTGCGTCCCCTGATCCACAAGGGCTGGGAGATGGTGCTGCTGGCCGCCGAGCTGTCGCGGCCCGATTTCCACCTCGAGGCCTGGTTGGCCGACTACGCCGGTGCGCTCACGGCGGCCTTGGACCGGCGGGGCTGGACCGCAGCTCAGCTGCAGGCGGAGTTGGAATGGGTGCGTGACCAGGCCATCGCCACGGACCTGCAGGCCTGGTTGGGGCTGCATCAGTTCTATCCAGGGGTGGAGGCGCGCCTGCGCCAGCTCAGCGGTGAGGGGGCGGCCTGGGCGGTGCTCACCACCAAGGGGGGGGCGTTTGCGCGGCAGATCCTGCGGGCTGCAGGGCTCGAGCCCTGGGCCCTGTTTGGCCACGAGCAGGGCAGCAAGCCCGATGTGCTGGCCCGTCTGCTGCAGGAGCAGGAGCGACCGCTGTGGTTCCTGGAGGATCGCCGCCCCACGCTGGAGCTGGTGCGGGCCCGGGCAGACCTGGCCGGGGTGCGTTGTTTTTTGGCCAGCTGGGGCTATCTGGGCCCTGGCGATGGCCAGGGGCTGCCGGCAGCCATTCACTGGCTGGAGCCAGGGGGCTTTCAGGCCCCCCTGGCGCAGTGGCCCTGATTGCCGTACAGTACTTCTGTACTAAGCGCGGTTGAGACGCCAGCCCCCTCGTGGTGGCACTTGTGTTCTGAAGGTCGAAGCACGGCAACGCGGCTGGTTCGCGTGGCCTGGCTCTCCAGCTCGCCCATGGCTGCTGGGGTCAGAGTCCGTCAGGATGGCTGAGCGGCCCGTTCCATTGCATCTTTTTCCATGCCTGTTGATCCGAAGGCCGCCGTTTCTTCTGCCTCGATGTCTCCCCCCGCTGCCGGTCCATCCACCCCTGCCGCTGACGCCCCTGCCGCTGGCGCCCCTGCCGCCACCCCGTCCCGCAGTACCTCCCACCGCAGCGCTGGAGCTGCGGCCATGAACGCCGCCGATGCCAAGGCCGCCGCTGAGCGCGACAAGGCCCTGGGCCTGGTGCTCAATCAAATCGAGCGCAACTTCGGCAAGGGGTCGATCATGCGGCTGGGCGATGCCTCCCGCATGCGGGTGGAGACCGTCCCCACCGGAGCGCTCACCCTGGATCTGGCCCTGGGCGGTGGCTACCCCAAGGGCCGGGTTGTGGAGGTCTACGGCCCGGAGAGCTCCGGCAAAACCACCCTCACGCTGCATGCGATCGCTGAAGTGCAGAGGCTCGGCGGGGTTGCGGCCTTTGTGGATGCGGAGCATGCCCTCGACCCGGTGTATGCCGCAGCCCTCGGCGTCGACATTGAAAATCTGTTGGTGTCCCAGCCGGATACCGGTGAGATGGCCCTGGAGATCGTCGACCAGCTGGTGCGCTCCGGCGCCGTCGATATCGTCGTGGTCGACTCGGTGGCAGCCCTGACCCCCCGGGCCGAGATTGAAGGGGAGATGGGAGATCTGGCGGTGGGCAGCCAGGCGCGGCTGATGAGTCAGGCGATGCGCAAGATCACCGGCAACATCGGTAAGTCTGGTTGCACGGTGATTTTCCTCAACCAGTTGCGTCAAAAAATTGGTGTGACCTACGGCAATCCAGAAACCACAACAGGTGGTAATGCACTCAAGTTTTATGCCTCGGTGCGACTGGATATCCGCCGAATCCAAACCCTCAAGCGGGGTACGGAGGAATATGGCATTCGAGCCAAGGTGAAAGTGGCCAAAAACAAGGTGGCACCTCCCTTCCGGATTGCCGAATTCGATATCTTGTTTGGCCGTGGTATCAGCACCCTGGGCTGTCTGCTCGACCTGGCGGAGGAGACGGGTACGGTGACCCGCAAGGGGGCCTGGTATAGCTATGAGGGTGACAACATCGGCCAGGGGCGTGATAACACCATCACCTGGTTGGAGCAGAACCCCGATCAGGCCCGGGTGATCGAGCAGCTCACGCGGCAGAAGCTCACCGAGGGTTCGGAGGTGACAGCCAACTCGATGAAGCCCCTGGCGGCGGCGGCGAAGGCGGCGGCAGCTGAGCCCTTGCTCACGGCCAACTGATCGCCGATTGCGGCATGTCCCCGGGGCCTGGGTTCAGGAGCCCTGTTGGCCTGCAGGGGCCATGCCGATTGGGGCTGAATGCAGGGGCTGTTGCAGCACCTCGGCCACCCGTTGCAGTTCCTGGATGGCTTCGGCACCTTCCAACTTCACCAGTTCGTGGCCATTGCGCGACTCCACCCAGCTGATGCCGAAGTCGGAGACCAGAAAGCGCACCATATGGTTATCGCCCAGGTTGGCCACAAACGAGGCGCCCTGGCCATCGCGACCGTCGCCGCAGGTGTAGCAGCTGGCGGGTAGGCCGCGGTCTTTGAGGCTGCGGGCCAGGGCCTGCAGGCTGAGCACCAGGTCGTGGACCACGGCGCGGTATTGCTCCGCGAGACGGGGAAACATGGCTCTGTGATCTCGTAATGGGACGAGAATAAGGTTTTCTTCATGTTTGCGTGGGTCCGTATGCCGATGCGCACATGGCTGCGACCTCAGCCGTCGGCCAGGGTCCACCAGCCGGCGCTGGGTCCAACGAAGCGCACGGTGATCCAGAAGATCACCAGGCCGGCAATGCCGATCCAGGCCGCCTTGGTGGTGATGGCCACAAAGCGATCGGCCTGGTCGCGGCTCAGGGGCAGCCAGGGGGCGACCCGCTCGGCCGGTTTGGTGGGCTTGCTCCGCTTGGTTTGCTTGGGGGGTAGGCCCTGGATCTGGCGACGCTTGGCTTCTCCCATCGGTGGCCTCAGGTTGCGGCGTAGCCCATCAGGCTAGTGAGTGTGCTGCTGGCGACTTCAGTGGGGCAACAGGCGACTGAGATTCAGCCACGGTTCCAGCGCCCCCAGCACCTGGCGGCCCCAGCTGCGCCCCCGCAGCCGGCCGTCGAGGATGGCTAGCCGGCCCCCACTGCGTCGCAGCCCCGCCACGGCCAGCTGCAGACGGGTGAGGCCATCGGGCAGCAGCCGTTCCCGAAACCAGTCCCGTCCCTGCAGGCGTAGCTGCTGCACCTGCGCCGCGGTGAGCGGATCCTCCAGGCTGGCGATGGGCAGCAGGGCCACGATCATCTGCGCAGGCAGGGGGAGCCGCCCTTGGTGGGCCAGCCACCAGTCCCAGCGGCAACACAGCACGCCGTTGCTCTCCGGTGCCGTGCTCTCCTCCATCACCCGGCGGCCGAATTCGGCCGCCAGGGCACTGGCCAGGCCCAGCCGCAGGCCCTCATCGTCGACCAGCACCACACTCAGCCCGGCCTGCCCCAGCACCAGCCGCCGGCTCTGTTCCAGGAGGTGTTCGCCGTAGCAGGGGCTGTTGGGCAGTGGTTGGCGGAGGGGGGCGTAGAGGGGCAGGGGGTCGGCCAGGGGCGGATCACCCAGATCCACACACACATCGGGATCGCGTCCCAGCAGCGCGGATGGACGGCAACCCGTGCCCAGTTGGCCCAGCACCACCGCCCCCCGCTGCAGCAGCAGGCCCGGCACCGCCGTCAGGGGGTCGAGCGGCTGGCGCAACAGCGACCACTGCAGCATCTGCGGATCGCGGCGGGCCCAGCTGGTCCAGCCGGCATCGCCGTGCTGGAGCCAGCGGCCCCAGGGGGCCGGCAGGTTGCCCAGCAGCGCCAGCAACTGGCGCAGGGGGGCTTCGTCGTCTGCGGCCAGGGGCACCAGGCCGTAGGGGGTGCGCGGGTGGCTGAACACCCGCCGGCTGAGGCGGCCATGCAGCTCCATCAGGCTCGCCTCAGCCTGGGGGTGGGCGCGGCGCAGTTGATCCCAGTGCTGCGGCGCCAGCTGGATTTCCAGGGCTTGCCGCAGCAGGGTATCGAGCTGTTCGGCCTCGGGAATCACCAGGCGCCGCTCCCCCAGGCGCTGTTGCTGCCAGGCCCGTACCAACTGCTGGTGACTGAGCAGCCACACCCGGGCGGTGCCCGGGTCGTCGCCCTCGATACAGGGCAGGGCCAGCCCCTGGCCGGCCGCGAGCAGCCGTGGCAGCTCCACCTGCAGCAGGCGTTGCCGCAGGGGCTCGCTCACCACCACCGCCAGGGGGGCGTCGCTCAGGGCCAGGGGCACCAACAGGCCGATCAGCCAGCTGGGGTCACTGCCGGGCACCAGCCGCACCAGGGTGTGATCGCCCCGCCGCAGGCTGCGGGCCACCAGGCGGCTGAGGCTGAGGTGGTGGGGCCAGCGATCACTGCCCTCGTGCCGCAGCAGCGCCTTGAGCTGGTCGTGGGCGCGGGCTTCGAGCATCTGCTGTCAGCCGATGGGCTCAAAGCGTAGGAAGCTGGCTGGATCGCACAGCAGCAGCGATGACATCGGCCCCCTCCAGTGCCAACCCGTTTCCCGGTCCGCTCCCCACCCCGATGGCCCAGCCGTTGCCCGCTGCTGGCCCCGTGGGGATCGTGGGCCTGGGGCTGATTGGGGGTTCCCTGGGGCTGGATCTGCAGCGGTGTGGCCTGGAGGTGCGGGGGCTGGTGCACCGCCAGACCACGGCCGTCCGGGCCCAGCAGCGGGGCCTGGCCCAGCGGGTTGGCACGGATCCGGCGCTACTGGCGGACTGTGCCGTGGTGGTGCTGGCCCTGCCGCTGGATCGCCTGCTGGATCCCGATCCGGCCCTGCTGGCGGCGCTGCCCCGGCAGGCGGTGATCACCGATGTGGGTTCGGTGAAGCAGCCGGTGCTGCAGCGCTGGCAGGCCCTGCATCCCCGCTTTGTGGCCAGCCATCCGATGGCCGGCACCGCCGAGGCGGGGGTGGAGGCGGGGGTGGAGGGGCTCTTCCAGGGCAGGCCCTGGGTGGCGACCCCCACCGCAGCCACCGACCCCGCGGCCCTGGCGGCGGTGCAGGCCCTGGCGGGGGCCGTGGGGGCCCACTGGCTGTGCTGTTCCGCGCCCGACCACGACCAGGCCGTTGCCCTGATCTCCCACCTGCCGGTGTTGGTGAGTGCGGCCCTGCTGCAGGCCGCCGATCGGGCGGCCGATGGCGAGCTGGCGGGTCTGGTGCGGGCCCTGGCCTCCAGTGGCTTTGCCGACACCACCCGCGTGGGCGGCGGCAACCCGGAGCTGGGCACCCTGATGGCCCGCTGCAACCGAGGGCCCCTGCTGGCGGCGCTGGCCAGCTACCGCCAGCAGCTGGAGGGCTTGGAGCGGCGGCTGCAGCAGGCTGACTGGGTGGGCCTGGGGGCTGATCTGGAGGGTTGCCGCGCCTCGCGCCCCGACTTTCTCTGAGCGGCCCGGTTAGGCCGGTAGCGCCAGGTCCAGGCCCCGGTTGGCCAGCAGCTGGCGGCAGGCCATCAGGGCGGAGAGGCTCACCCCAGCGGTGCCCTCCCCGGGGTAGATCGCATCGCCGCAGAGCCATAGCCCCTCCAGGGGGGTGCGGCTGGCCAGGCCGAAGGGGCCAAAGCAGCGGGGCCGCTGCCCCAGGCCTCCCACGAAGCCGAAGGGCCGGCCGGTCCAGCGGGCAAAACCCCGCGGCGTGGCCAACTCCTTGTGCAACCAGGCGCCCTGCTCCAGGCCCAGGCCCTGCTCCAGGCCCCGTTGGATGGCCTCGAGGGCCTGGCCCTTGGCGTTGGCGTAGGCGTGGGGCTCGAGCCCAAACCAGCGCCGCGCCGGCGTGAACACACTGGCGATCACCGTGGCCTGGCCGGCGGGGGCGCGGCCATCCCCCTCGCGGCTCACCGACACGAACAGGGAGCCGGG
>JAGYNF010000067.1 GCA_018400215.1 Cyanobium sp. M55B138
GGCCGCCACGTCCACACAGTGCACACCAGCGAGGGCGTAGATGCCAGCCAGATCTTCGATCGAGGCCAGGTCCTGGTTGCTGGCGCCGGCAATCCACTTCACCCAGCGACCAGCCGCCAGGGCCGCCTCCGCCGGGTCGGGGGTCATGGCAGATGCCGCTGCCGGATCGCTGGTGCTGGCAGCGCGCGCAAGCGCAGCGTCACGGCAGCTCCCCCCAGGGACGACCGCCCCAAAACCACCGATCCGGCGTGGTTCTCCATCGTGGTGCGCACCACAAACAGACCGATCCCCATACCGCGCTCCTTGGTGGTCTCCAGGGGCAGATCCAGGCGCATCCCGGGGGGAAACCCGGGCCCGTTATCGCCCACCTCCAACTCCACCGCATCGCCATCCCGCCGCAGGCAGAGCACGATGCGCGGTTCGGGCATGGCCAACTCCACCAGGGCCTCGATGGCATTGCGCAGCAGATTGGCAATGGCGATCTGGAGCTGGGCCGCATCGGCGGCCACCCAGTCAGCGTCAAGCAGGCCGTCCCACGTGACGGCGATGCCGGCCTGCTCCAGGCTGCGGCGCAGAAACAGCAGGGCACTCTCCCCGATCGCAGTCAGGCGTATCGGTTGGTGGGGGGTCTGCACATTGCGCAGCAACGCACGCATCTTCTCGGTGGTGGCCTGAAGGGTCTGGGCCTGATCCAGCTGCATCTGCAGCAGGCTGCGCAGCTCCCGGTCTGGGCCGACCGTGCTCCGCTCGAGGCTGGAGAGCGCCAGCTGGGCGCCCATGATCAAGGCGCTCAGGGGCTGCTGGATCTCATGGGCCATGGCGGCGGCCATCAGGCTGGAGCGCAGCTTGCCCTCCAGCTCCAGGCGCTGCTGACGTCGCAACTGGCGTTCGCGGCGACGGGCCAGGGCCAGATCCAGCTGGGCCCGCTTGCGCTCAGTGATGTCGAGGAAGGTCGCCACCAGAAAGGGCTGCAGGGTCACGGCGCTGCTCAGCACGTCGCGGCGCGTCCCGGCCGCCGTCGTCACGCGGTACTCCCGCGCTGGCACCCGACCGTCAGCCGCCCTGGCCGCCTCCACATCCCGGCGCCAGCGCTCCTGATAAAACCGGCGCCGCAGGGGATGGGGATAGGCCCGCAGAAACCAGCTTTCAAGGCCGCCAAGATCGGCGAGGTCGTAGCCAAACGTCTCGGTGAAACAGCGGTTGAGCGACACCAGGCTGTGCTGGTCATCGGCATCGAAGCGGAACACCCCCACGGGGATGGGCAGGTTCTCGAGCAGACGGCGCAGGTTGGCCTCGCTCTCCTCACGTTGCTGCTGGGCCAGCACCCGCTCGGTCTGGTCCTGGATCACCCCCTCCCACACGGTGCTGCCGTCGGGCAGGTCCCGGGGCACCGACTCGGCCAGGATCCAGTGCACCGCGCCGTTCACGATCACGCGGCACTCGCCGCAGAAGGGCAGCTTGTGGGCGAACACGTGGGCGTTCAGGGCCACCCAGGCGTCGAAGTCGTCGGGGTGCACGCAGGCAAACCCCTTGAGCGGATCGGAGCGGGCCTCCTGGCGATCCAGCCCGCAGATCTCCAGGAAGCGCTCACTCATGAACGAGAAGCTGGCCAGCTCCTGGTCTGGCCGCTTCACCATCGTGTAGGTGCCCACCGGGATGGCCTCGGTGATCGAGAGGGCCGTCTCGGCAAGGCTGCGGCGGGCCTGGTCCAGATCCGCCTCCAGGCGGCGCTGGCCGGTCACATCCACCAGGCTGATCAGCACCAGCTCCTCGAGCACGGTGGCGCTCACGAGCACATCCAGCACGGCACCGTCCTTGGCCCGCAGCCGCAGCTCCATCGACTCCACAGAGCCGGACTGATGGCGGGACCGCTCCAGCGCCTGCGTCCAGGTGGTGAGGGCCTGCTGCCGCTCACTGGGATCGGGGAACGCCAGCTCAGCCCAGGCGGCCTGGGTGGGCACCTCCTCCGGGCCATAGCCCAGGGTGACCCGGTAGCGCCGGTTCACAAACAGCAGCCGTGGATCGGGATCGTGGCTGAGGGCAGCGATCGCCACCGGCAGGTCGTGGAGGATGGCGTTCAGCTCCGCCTCCCGCTGAAGCAGCTCCAGCTGCCGCTCCTTGAGGTCGCTGATGTCCACCATCACCCCCTCCCAGAGGGTGGAGCCATCCGCTGTTCGGGTGGGATTCGACTGAATGCGCACCCAGCGCACCTGCCCCCGCACCAACAGCCTCCCCTCCCAGACAAACGGTTCCCCGGAGATCAGGCAGGCGTCTTGGCGCTGGCGCATCGCCGTCCGCTCCAGGGGATGCACCGCCTGGAAGGCGAGCTCGGCGTCGGCCAGCACGGCCTCCAGCTCAAGATCCAGCAGTGCCAGCCAGCTGCGGCTGGCAACCTCAAACATGGCGCGGCCATCCGGGTGGCGACGCAACACGTAAAAGCCAACCGGGATGTCTTCGGTGAGCTCCTGCGCAGACCCGGAACCCAGCAGCCTCACACCAGATCGGCCAGGGGCTGCCAGCGCAGCTCCCGGGCACCGCCCATCTCCACCACCAGCTTCAAGCGTGGTTCCCGCTGGCTGAGGGCCAGCAGCGAGGCCAGCTCGGCCGACGACAGCACCTGGCCCTCCAGCAGCCAGAGCACGATCGGGGCGTCCCCCTCGAGCAGCGCACCCAGCTGGGGCATCACCCGATGCACCTCACCCACGGCCGCCCCGCGGCCCACGCTCTGGTGGCCGAGGTGGGGAGGACGCACGCCATGCAGCTGCAACAGATAGGCCTCGGGATCCCCCAAGCCCCGCGCGGAGGTCATCTGGGCCCGATAGCCGCCGGCCCGCAGGCGACGCAGCAGCCGTGTTTCGGCACCACCTTCCAGGGGGGCGAACAGGGCCAGAGCGCCAACCCGCTCCAACTCCTGGCGGAAACCGCGACCGGAGAGCAGCAGGGGCATCGCACCGAGGGATGGCTGCGCTGAGTCTGACAGCCGAAGGCCGCAGGGCTCGACCCAGGGCTACAGATCAAGGTTGGCTCACGGCCCATAGGGTAGATTCTTCAACTGTGCATTGAACCTGTGCCCGTCCGCTAGCCGGGCCTCCAGGTCGCTGCACCAGATCACCAGTGGTGGTGATCTCCATGGGCTCCGGGAAACTGCCCGAACGCATCTGTTGATTCAGATCCGGTTCAGGTCAGTCTCAGGCCGACGCTGATCAGTGTCTGATCCGTCCTGCTAGCGCCTTGGCACTCCCGTTCCAAGACCTCATCGGTGGCGCCCTGCGTTGCCGTTGCGACCCCACGGTCGAGCCAGATCATCAGCACTGCCTCAGTGGCTCCGGGTCCATCCCGGTCTCTCCGAAATTCATTCGGATGTCCAGCTGGCGCTTACAACCCTCCTATGTCCATCGGCATTCTTGGGAAGAAATTGGGCATGTCCCAATTCTTCGACGAAGAGGGCAGATCCATCCCGGTCACCTTGATCGAGGCTGGTCCCTGCCGCATCACCCAGCTCAAATCCACCAGCACTGACGGCTACAACGCCGTGCAGCTCGGTTTCGGTGAGGTGCGTCCAAAGCTCGTCAACAAGCCGGCCCAGGGTCACCTGGCCAAATCCGGCGACGACCCCTTGCGCCACCTCAAGGAATACCGGGTTGCCAGCCTCGATGGCCTCGAGCTGGGAAGTTCTGTGACCGTGTCTGCCTTTGAGCCCGGCCAGAAGGTCGATGTGAGTGGCGACACCATGGGGCGTGGCTTCGCCGGCCTCCAGAAGCGCCACGGCTTCAGCCGCGGTCCAATGAGCCACGGCTCAAAGAACCACCGCGAACCCGGTTCGATCGGCGCCGGCACCACGCCGGGTCGGGTGTACCCGGGCAAGCGCATGGCGGGCCGCTATGGCGGCAAGCAGATCACCACCCGCGGTCTCGTGATCCTCAAGGTGGATCACGAGCACAACCTGCTGGTGGTGAAGGGTTCGGTGCCCGGCAAGCCCGGCGCCCTGCTCAACATCCGTCCGGCCAACCGGGTGGGCGCCAAGCCCAGCCATTGAGGAGGAGTACAACGATGGCTAACTGTGACATTCGCGACTGGCAGGGGAAGCAGGCCGGCAAGGCCAGCCTCGACCTGAAGGTCGCCAAAAAAGGCTCCGCCAATGATCTGGTGCATCGCGCCGTGGTGAGACAGCTGGCCAACGCCCGCCAGGGCACCGCCAGCACCCTCACCCGGGCCGAAGTGGCCGGTGGTGGCCGCAAGCCCTACAAGCAAAAGGGCACCGGCCGGGCCCGTCAGGGTTCAATCCGCACACCACTGCGCCCCGGCGGCGGTGTGATCTTCGGCCCCAAGCCCCGCAGCTACAGCCTGGCGATGAACCGCAAGGAGCGGCGCCTGGCCCTGCGCACGGCGTTGATGAGCCGGGTTGATGACCTGATTGTGGTGAAGGGCTTCGGCGCCGATCTCGATGCCCCCAAAACCAAGGAGATCATCGCCGGCCTTGGTCGCCTTGGTGTGGCACCAGGCAGCAAGGTGCTGGTGGTGCTGGACAGCCCCAGCGAGGTGGTGCGCAAATCGGTGCGCAACCTCGAGAAGGTGAAGCTGATCGCCGCTGATCAGCTCAACGTGTTCGACCTGCTCCACGCCAACACGTTGGTGGTGGGCGAGGCGGCACTCGCAAAGATTCAGGAGGTCTACGGCGATGGCTGAACGTTTTGCAGGGCGTCTCGCGGATGTCATCCGCCGGCCGCTGATCACCGAGAAGGCCACCCGTGCCCTCGAGATCAACCAGTACACCTTTGAGGTGGACCATCGCGCTGCCAAGCCCGACATCAAGGCGGCAGTCGAAGAGCTCTTCGATGTGAAGGTGGTGGGCGTCAGCACCATGAATCCCCCCCGCCGCTCCCGCCGCGTCGGCCGCTTCGCCGGCAAGCGCGCCCAGGTCAAAAAAGCCGTGGTGCGGCTGGCCGAGGGCAACGCGATCCAGCTGTTCCCTGAGTCCTGAGGGATCTGAAAACCCATGGCAATCCGTAACTACCGCCCCATCACCCCCGGCACCCGTACCCGTGTCGCCAGCAACTTCGCCGAAGTCACTGGTCGCGCACGGGAACGGGGCCTGGTGGTGGCCAAGCACCGCCGCAAGGGCCGCAACAACCGCGGTGTGATCACCTGCCGCCACCGCGGCGGTGGCCACAAGCGCCTCTATCGCATCGTCGATTTCCGCCGGGATAAGCACGGCGTGGTGGCCAAGGTGGCCGCCATCCACTACGACCCCCATCGCAACGCCCGCCTGGCCCTGCTCTTCTACGCCGATGGCGAGAAGCGCTACATCCTGGCTCCGGCGGGCATCGAGTTGGGCCAGCAAGTGGTCTCCGGCCCCGATTCCCCGATCGAGCACGGCAACGCCCTGCCCCTCTCCGCCATCCCGCTCGGCTCCAGCGTCCACAACGTGGAGCTCTATGCCGGCCGCGGTGGCCAGATGGTGCGCACGGCGGGCGCCAGTGCCCAGGTGATGGCCAAGGAGGGCGACTACGTGGCCCTCAAGCTGCCCTCCACCGAGGTGCGCCTGGTGCGCCGTGAGTGCTACGCCACCCTCGGCGAAGTGGGCAACTCCGAGGTGCGCAACACCAGCTTGGGCAAGGCCGGCCGCAAGCGCTGGCTGGGGCGTCGGCCCGAGGTGCGCGGCTCGGTGATGAACCCCTGCGACCACCCCCATGGTGGTGGCGAGGGGCGCGCCCCGATCGGTCGCTCCGGTCCGGTCACCCCCTGGGGCAAGCCGGCCCTGGGCCTCAAAACCCGCAAGCGGAACAAGCCGAGCAACCGGTTTGTGCTCCGGAAACGTCGCCGCACCTCCAAGCGGAGCCGTGGCGGACGCGATTCCTGATGAACCACACCGCTCTGCTCGCCGCTTAAACCGCTATGGGACGCTCACTCAAAAAAGGCCCGTTCGTTGCCGACAGCCTGCTCCGCAAGGTTGAAAAGCAGAACGCTGCTGACGACAAAACCGTGATCAAGACCTGGTCACGGGCCTCCACCATCCTGCCGATGATGATTGGCCACACGATTGCCGTTCACAACGGCAAATCCCATGTGCCCGTCTACGTCACCGAACAGATGGTGGGCCACAAACTGGGGGAATTCGCCCCCACCCGCACCTTCCGGGGCCACATCAAGGACAAGAAAGGAGGCCGCTGATCTATGGCAAACACTGCTCCCGACCAGGCCCAAGCCCACGGTCGTTTCATCCGCGGTTCCGCCTCCAAGGTGCGCCGTGTTCTCGATCAGATCCGTGGCCGCAGCTATCGCGAGGCCCTGATCCTGCTCGAATTCATGCCCTACCGCTCCACCGGCCCCATCACCAAGGTGCTGCGCAGCGCGGTGGCCAACGCCGAACACAACATGGGCCTGGATCCCGGCAGCCTGGTGATCACCCAGGCCAGCGCTGACATGGGGCCATCCCTGAAGCGCTTCCGCCCCCGCGCCCAAGGTCGCGCCTACGCGATCAAAAAACAGACCTGCCACATCAGCATCGCTGTGGCTCCTTCCACCTGACCCCCGAGGACACCGCCCGATGGGACACAAGATCCATCCAACCGGACTGCGCCTGGGGATCACCCAGGAGCACCGATCCCGTTGGTACGCCCCCAGCAAGACCTATCCAACCCTCCTCCAGGAGGACGATCGGATCCGCAAATTCATCCACAAGAAATACGGCGCCGCCGGCATTTCCGATGTGCTGATTGCCCGCAAGGCCGACCAGCTTGAAGTGGAGCTCAAGACCGCCCGTCCCGGCGTGCTCGTGGGCCGCCAGGGCAGCGGCATTGAGGAGCTGCGCGCCGGCATCCAGAAGACCGTCGGTGACACCAGCCGCCAGGTGCGGATCAACGTGGTTGAAGTGGAGCGGGTTGATGCGGACGCCTTTCTGTTGGCCGAATACATCGCCCAGCAACTGGAAAAGCGCGTGGCCTTCCGCCGCGTGATCCGCATGGCCGTGCAACGGGCCCAGCGGGCTGGCGTGCTCGGCCTCAAGATCCAGGTGAGCGGCCGCCTCAACGGCGCCGAGATCGCCCGTACCGAGTGGACCCGTGAAGGCCGTGTGCCCCTGCACACCCTGCGGGCTGATATCGACTACGCCACCAAGTTGGCCAGCACCACCTATGGGGTCCTGGGCATCAAGGTGTGGGTGTTCAAAGGTGAGGTTCTGCCTGGGCAGAAGGAGCAAGTACCCGTGGGTGCTGCGCCGCGCCGCCGCACCAGCCGGCAGCCCCAACAGTTTGAAGACCGCTCCAACCAAGAGTGATCAGGAGGCCTGAACCATGCTGAGTCCAAAACGCGTCAAATTCCGCAAGCAACAGCGGGGCCGCATGCGCGGCGTCGCCACCAGGGGCGCCACCATTGCCTTCGGTGAGTTTGCCCTGCAGGCCCAGGAATGTGGCTGGATCACCTCACGCCAGATTGAGGCCAGCCGCCGGGCCATGACCCGCTATGTGAAGCGGGGCGGCAAGATCTGGATCCGGATCTTCCCCGACAAGCCCGTCACCATGCGCCCCGCCGAAACCCGGATGGGTTCCGGCAAGGGCAACCCGGAGTTCTGGGTGGCGGTGATCAAACCCGGTCGCATCCTGTTCGAGATGGGGGGTCCTGAAATCACTCCCGAAATCGCCAAGGAAGCCATGCGGCTGGCCCAGTACAAGCTGCCCGTGAAAACCAAATTCCTGAGCCTGGCGGATCAGGAAGCTGCCCAGGCCGCCGTGGCGGCCACACCCGTGGAGTCCTGACCATGGCCCGTCCCTCAATGGCCGACGTGCTCAAGCTCGCCGACGGCGAGATCACCACCCAGATCAATGCCACCCGGCGTGAACTGTTTGAGCTCCGCTTCCAGCAGGCCACCCGCCGCCTGGAGAACTCTCACCGCTTCAAGGAGGCCCGCATCAAGCTGGCCCACCTGCTCACGGTGCAGAACGAGCGGCAGCGCTCCGGCAGCAACGCTGCCACCTCCGCCTAAGCCAGCCTCCTGATTCCCCCCGCAATTCCCATGGCTACCAAGGAACGGGTCGGCACCGTCGTCAGCGACAAGATGGACAAAACAGTGGTGGTGGCGGTGGAAAACCGCTTC
>JAGYNF010000068.1 GCA_018400215.1 Cyanobium sp. M55B138
TGGTGGCCGGGCTGGGTACGCCCCACGACTGGGAGCAGCGCTGTGAAACCCTCCTGCTGGCCTGAGCCCCTTCAGCCCAGCCCACTCCACTGCTGCCATAGCCAGGCCACGCCCAGGGGCACGCTGAGGTTGTCGATCCCGCCGATCGCCAGTTGTTCCAGCAGGGTGGCCGCCGCGGCAATCCCCAGCAGCAGTGGCCAGGAGGGCCCCGCCCCCCAGAGGCCGAGGCACGCCAGCACCAGCAGGCTCGCCATGGCCATCGTGCCGGTGCCCAGCAGGGAGCGCCGCTGGCCCAGCACCTGCCAGCTGGGTGATGGCCAGAGGGGGCCGATCAACCCCGCCAGCCCATCGCCCAGGGCCATCACCAGAACGCCGGCGGCCACGCTGGCCGCCTGGCTGGGCCAGTACTGCCAGAGCAGCAGGGTGATCGAGGCGCCATAGGCCACGGTGCCGTAACTGGCCCGGCCCACATCCTCCACGGCGGGCAACACCCGCAAGCGGTGGTTGAGGGCCGCCAGCAGGGTGATGGCGGCAGCGGCCGGGATGGCGATGCGGCGGTCAATCGCGAATCCCCAGGCGATCAGCACCACGGCGCCGGTGCCGATGTGAACCAATTTGCGGCTCCACTCCCGCTGTTGGGGGTTGGTCTGGCCATCCCAGCGGTGCCGCACACCGATGGCCAGGACGGCCAGCAGGGCCAGCCAGGCGGCCACGGCGGCCACCCCGAGCAGCTGCTGGGGCCAGTGAAAGGCTGGGTTCAGGTGCCCGACTCAGGCCGCTTGTTGCAGGTTACTGAGCAGGCGCAGTTTCATGATCGCCTTGGCTTCCAGCTGGCGCACCCGCTCCCGCGACACGTGGATCAAGCGGCCGATCTCCGCCAGGGTGAGGGGATCGTGTCCCTCCAGGCCAAAGCGCAGCTTGAGAATGGTCTGCTCCCGTTCATTCAACTGGGACAGCCAGGAACCGAGGTGCTCCTTTTGGAGCAGACGATCCATGCTTTCAAAGTGCTCACCACTGGCCGGATCGGCGATCAGTTCCCCCAGGGTGCTGCGGTCCTCATCGCCGCGGGCATGGGCATCGAGCGACGCACAGGGCGCACTTTGGGTGATCAGCTCCTCGAGTTCCTGGGGACGCATGTCGAGGGCGTGGGCAAGCTCCAGTCGGTTGGGCTGGCGGCCAAGGCGGTGGGAGAGCTCGCGGCTCACCCGGCGCATTTTTGAGAGCTTTTCGCTCACGTGGATCGGCAGCCGGATGGTGCGGGCGCTGTTGTCGATCGCCCGGGTCATGCCCTGGCGAATCCACCAGTAGGCATAGGTGGAAAATTTGTAGCCCATCGCCGGGTCGAACTTGTCGACGGCCCGCTCCAGGCCGATGGCTCCCTCCTGCACCAGATCCAGCAGCTCCAGGCCCTGGTTCTGATACTTCTTGGCCACGCTCACCACCAGGCGCAGGTTGGCGGCCATCATGCGATCCCGGGCCCGTTGGGCCATGCGCAGCTGGCGCCGCTGCTGGGGCGTGATGCTCTCCGCCGGTTGTTCATGGAGGCGTTTACCCGCCTGCACGTGGTGGGCCAGCTCAATTTCCTCAGCTGCCGTGAGCAGGGGCACCCGGCCAATGGTGCTCAGATACCAACCGATGGAATCAGCACTCACCCGGCCCGTCGATCGGGTTGGGCCGCCAGCACGGCCTGGGCCACCTGATGGGCTGCGATCGGCGCGGATACGATCCGATCGCGTGCTCAATTTGGAACGCTCACGGTGGTCGATGGAATCGACCCCGTTTGCGGACTGCTCAGGCGTCCCCACACCCAGGCCTCCGAAAATTCAGAATTTCGCGAAACTTAGCACCGCTTTCTGGACGGTTAGGCCCAATTTAGAAAGATTTCTGCATCGCTTCAAAGTTTGTCTCGGTAATGGGGGGCAAGCCACTAGGCCGGCGCTACCGATTTTTGTGATGGATGATGCAATTTTCGGCGGATTTTGCAGATTTACCTAGCTGCTTGCAGCGGCGACCATGCCACCGCGCCAGCGTTTCATCAGCTCGTTCTGCAACAGGTGGCGTTCGCCCTCCTGTTGGCGCTGACTGAATTGGCCGTCGCAATCCATGTGCCAGGCGCCAGTGTCGCTGAGATAGAGCTCGAGCAGCTGCTCGAGCTGTTGCCTCAGGTGGCCGTCGAGCACCGGGGCCACCGCTTCGACACGACGGTCGAGGTTGCGCGGCATCCAGTCGGCGCTGCCCAGAAAAATCTCCGGTTCGCCGCCGTTGGCAAACCAGAACAGACGCGAGTGTTCCAGGAAGCGGCCAATCACGCTGATCACCGTGATCTGGTCGCTGATGCCCGTGAGCTGCGGCCGCAAGCTGCACATGCCCCGCACCACCAGCTCAATGCGCACCCCATTCTGGGAGGCCTCGTAGAGCAGGGAGATGATGATGGGGTCGACCAGGGCATTCATCTTGGCCCGGATATGGCCGCCACGACCCGCCTTGGCATGGTCAATTTCCCGGCGGATCAGGTCTTCCATCCCCTTGCGCAGGGTCACCGGTGCCACCAGCAGGCGGCGGAAACTCTGTTGCTTGGAAAAGCCCGTGAGGTAGTTGAACAGCTCCACCAGGTCGGCGCCAAACTCCGGTCGGGCCGTGAGCAGGCCCAGATCGGTGTAGAGGTTTGAGGTTTTGGAGTTGTAGTTGCCGGTGCCGATGTGCACATAACTCTTGAGGCTCTGCTTCTCGCGGCGCACCACCAGGGTGATCTTGGTGTGGGTCTTGAGTCCCAGCACGCCATACACCACATGCACGCCCGAACTCTCCAGCTGGCGGGCCCACTGGATGTTGTTGTCCTCATCAAAGCGGGCCTTGAGTTCCACCAGGGCCATCACCTGCTTGCCGTTCTCGGCCGCCCGGATCAGGGCCGCCACCACCGGTGAATCCTTGGAGGTGCGGTAGAGCGTCATCTTGATCGCCAGCACCGAAGGGTCGTCGGCCGCCTGCTGCAGGAATTCCTCCACCGAGGTGGAGAAGAGGTCGTAGGGATGCTGCAGCAGCACATCGCCCCGGCGCAGCACCGAGAAAATGCTCTCGAATTCCTCCGCCTTGAGGGAGCCATCCTCCAGGTGGCTTTTCTGGGCCCGCGCCAGGGCCGGGGCGGTGCGCCCCTTGAAGGGCTTGTCCTTCAGCTGGGCCAGCGGGATGGAGAGCAGGCCCATCAGGTCGTCCAGGCCCAGGGGCCCGTTGATCCGATACACGTCAGCCGGCTCCACCGCCACTCCCTCCATCAACACCTGCACCACCGATTCGGGCATTTCATCGGCCACCTCCAGGCGCACCACCTCGCCGCCGCGGCGCCGTTTGCGTAGCCCCTCCTCCAGGGCCTCCATCAGGTCGTCGGCTTCGAGATCGCGCAGTTCCAGGTCGGCATCGCGGGTGACCCGGAAGAAGTAGTGCCCTTCCACCGTCATCCCGGGGAACAGCAGGCCCAGGTTGAAGGCCACCACCTGTTCGAGGGGCACCGCGGTGAAGATGGGCTCGGGTGTTTTGCCGCTGAGCTCGGGCGGCACCCGCACAAAGCGGGGCAGGATTTTCTGGGGGACCTTCACCCGGGCAAATTGCTGCTGGCCGCTGTCTGGATCTCGCACCAGGGCCGCCACATTCAGGCTCAGGTTGCTGATGAATGGGAAGGGGTGGGAGGGATCCACCGCCAGCGGTGTGAGCACCGGGAAGACGGCATTGCGGAAGTAGTCGTCGACCCACTGCCGTTGGGTGGCATTGAGGTTGGCGTAATCAGTCAGGAGAACGTCATATTCCGCCAGGCGGCTTTTGAGCGCATGGCGGTAGTGCTGTTGTTGCAGTTCCAGCAGGGGGCGCAACTTGTGATGGATGGCCTCGAGTTGCTGTTGCGGTGTGAGGCCGTCATCGCTGAGGGTGGCCACACCAGCTTCCAGCTGGCTCTTCAGGGAGGCCACCCTCACCATGAAGAATTCGTCGAGGTTGTTGCTGAAAATGGCGCTGAACTTCGCCTGCTCCAGCAGCGGCGTGTGCTCGTCGAGCGCCTGGGCCAGAACGCGGTAGTTAAATTCGATCCAGCTGAGCTCCCGGTTGATGTACAACTCTGGGGAGACCTTGGGCATCGCTTCGCTCATGCCTAGACCGTAGCAATCTCACCCCACCCCGCTGGGTGGTGTGCTTGCTTGACGGCTGGATCAGCCTGCGCTTGCCATTCGGCTGCGCCCACCGGCCACCAGGGCTGTGACCCCCACCAGCAGGGCCATGCTCAACCAGAACGGACTGGTGCGGCCGACGGTTTCATAGGCCAGGCCCGCCAGCGGAGGGCCGATGAAGCTGCCCAGGCTCTGCAGGCCCTGCAGGCTGCCGAGGGCTGCCCCCTGGCCCGCATCGCCCAGGCGCTTGGAGACCAGGGCCCGCAGGCAGGGGGTGACCAGGCCGGTGCCCAGGGCCAGGCTGGCCACCGCCGGGAACACCAGGGCTGCGGCCTGCTCCGGCCGCGCCAGGGGCACGAGCACGCAGCCGGCGATCACGAAACCCAGCCCCGCCAGGCTGAGGCGCCATTCGCCGAAGCGCTTCACCAGGGGCCCGATCAGGCCGCCCTGCACCACCGTGGCCACCACGCCCACCACCAGAAAGGCCGCACCCGCCAGGCCGGGCCCCCAGTCAAAGCGTTGCTTGAAATACAGCACCAGCACCCCGGTGAAGCCGCTGAAGGCCAGGAAGAACAGAAAGAAGGCCGCGCACAGCCGCCGCACCCGGGGGTTGCCGAACACCCGGGCCAGCTGGGTGAAGGGCTGCAGCTCCCGCTTGCGGGGCAGGGGGATGCGGGCGGATGGCGGGTGGGTTTCCGGCAGCAGGATCAGCACCAGCACCAGGTTGAGCACGGAGATCAGCACCGCGATCAACAGCGGCAGATTCACGTTCACGCGCCCCAGCAGGCCCCCCATGGCGGGCCCGAGGATGAAGCCCAGCCCAAAGGCCACGCCGATCAGGCCGAAGGCCTTGGCCCGCTTCTCCGGTGGGGACACGTCGGCCAGCACAGCTGCGGCGGTGGCCGCCGTGCCGCCACTGACGCCGTCCAGCAGGCGGCCGGCAAACAGCAGGGTGAGGGGCAGGGTGGTGCCCGCGGCCCAGGGGATGGCGGCCCAGTCGGTGGCGATGGTGGTGGCGAACAGCCCCAGGCCCAGCACCGATCCGGCCACGCACACGGCGATCACCGGCTTGCGGCCGAAGCGATCGCTCATGGCGCCGATCAGCGGCGTGGCCAGGAACTGGGCCACGGCGTAGCTGCCGGTGAGCAGGCCCAGGGTGCGGCCGTCGCTGGTGAAGCCCGCCAGCAGGAAGGGCAGCAGCGGAAAGATCAGCGTCTCGCTCAACCGGTCGTTGAGCAGGGTGAGGAAGGCGCAGAAGTAGGTGGAGGGGCGCTGCAGCCGCACAACAATCACGCAATGGCAGGGGTGGGGCTCAGGGTTTGGCCACGTTGGGGCAGGGATTGGGGCCAAACATGCCACTGAGTTTCTGGCTGCCCATCGCATAGATCTGCTGGGCCTGGGCGGGATTGCCCTGGGCCGCCTGCAACTTGCCGGCGAACTCCTGGCAGGCCTGGGCCTGCTGGGGATTGCTGGAGGTGGCGGGGGCTTCGGGGCTCGCGGCCGGTGTGGTGCCTTCCGATGGTGCTGCCGGGGCTGGGATATCGCCGCAGGGGTTCTCTCCAAACTTTTCCACCAGCTTGAGCACCCCTTGCTGATACACCATTTGGGCCTGCTGGGGGTTGCCGCTGGCGGCCTGCAGCTTGCCGGCAAACTCCTGGCAGGCCCGGCGCTCCTGGGCACGCCGCACGATGGGGCCGGCTAGGGCGGTGGGCGCCGTGATGGCGGTGGCCGCCCAGAGGGCGAGGGGCAGCGTCGTGAACAAGACCAGGCGGTTTTGGTGCATGGCACGGGTGCATTCACGGGGTCCACAACCTACGGTCATTGCAGTGCGGCGCCGTCGATGCAGCCCAGCCTTAGCCACCTCAACAGCCGCGGCGAGGTGCACATGGTGGATGTGGCGGCCAAGCCGGCCACGGCCCGCCAGGCGGTGGCTGAGGGTTTCCTCGCCCTGGCGCCCGAGGCCCTGGCGCTGGTGCGCGACGGGCGGGCCGGCAAGGGCGACGTGCTGGCGGTGGCGCGGGTGGCGGCCATCCAGGCGGCCAAGCGCACCGCCGAGTTGATTCCCCTCTGCCACCCGCTGCCGCTCAGCTCCCTGGCGGTGGTGATCGCCGAGGCGCCGCTGCCGGATGGCTCGGCTGTGGGCCTGCGCTGTGAGGCCACGGCCGGCACCACCGGCCCCACCGGGGTGGAGATGGAGGCGCTCACCGCCGTGCAGGTGGGCCTGCTCACCCTCTACGACATGCTTAAAAGTGCCGACCGGGCGATGACGATTGGGCCGGTGCGGCTGCTGCGCAAATCCGGCGGCCGTAGCGGCGACTGGCAGCGCCCTGAGGCCCAACAGGCGGCGGAGGGCCCCGATGGCTGAGCCCTACGGCCGCGAGGGCTTACCGCTGGAGCAGGCCCGTGCCTTGATTCTGGCCGCGCTGCAGCCCCTGGGCCGCACGGAGCAGCTGCCGCTGGCGGCCTGCCTGGGCCGCACCGCCGCCGAGCCGCTGCGGGCGGCGGCCGCGGTGCCGGGCTTCAGGGCTTCGATCATGGACGGCTACGCCATTGCAGGGGCAGAGCTGCCGGAGCTGGGGGCGCGCTGGCGGCTGCTGGGCCGCTCGGCGGCGGGGGCTCCCTACACCGGGGCGCTGGCGGCGGGCGAGGCGGTGCGCATCCTCACCGGCGCGGTGGTGCCGCAGGGCAGTGAGCGGGTGCTGCCCCAGGAGCTGGTGCGCGCCGAGCCCGGTGGTGCTGGTGTTCTCGGAGCGATTGAGCTGGTGGCCGCCTGCGGCCCCAACGCCTGGATCCGCGGGCCCGAGGAGGAGGCTGCGGTGGGTCAGGAGCTGGTGGCGGCGGGCCAGCGGCTGGGGGTGGCGGAGCTGGGCCGCCTGGCCAGCTGCGGCGTGGAGCGACTCACGGTGGCGGCCCGGCCGCGGCTGGGCTTGCTGATCAGTGGCGATGAACTGCTGCCGCCGGGGCAACCGCGCGGGCCGGGCCAGATCTGGGAGAGCAATGCGACCCTGCTGGTGGCCCTGCTGCAGCGGCTTGGCTACGGGGTGGCCGAGCGGCGGCTGGTGGCCGACCAGAGGGAGCCCCTGCGCCAGGCCCTGCTGGAGCTGGCCGGCAGCTGCGATCTGGTGGTGAGCACCGGCGGCGTGTCGGCCGGCGACAGCGACTGGATCCGCGCCCTGGTGGAGGAGCTGGGGCAGGTGCGGTTCTGGAAGTTGTTTCTCAAGCCCGGCCGGCCCTTCGCCTGGGGCCAGGTGGCGGGGGTGCCGTTTTTCGGGTTGCCGGGCAATCCGGTGGCGGCGGCGATCACGGCGCTGCAGCTGCTCTGGCCGGCGCTGCAGCGGCTGGAGGGGGCGGAGATGGCGTTGTTGCCTCGGCTGAAGGTGCGGCTGGAAGCTCCCCTTCGCCGTGGTGCTGGCCGGCCGGAACTGGCGCGGGCGCGGCTGGTGGTGGCGACCGATGGCGGGCTGTGGGCCCGGGTAGAGGGATCGCAGGCCTCCTCACGCATCGGCTCGCTGCAGGGGGCCGATCTGCTGCTGGAGATCCCAGCGGAGTTGGGGGCCCTGGAGGCCGGCACGGAGCTGTGGGCACAACTGCTGCGGTTGCCGCTGCTCTGAAGCGTGCGGTTGTTCGTGTCCTTTACGACCCTGGCACACGTGCGATGCAGATCCTCGCGGTGCACAGGAGCTGAGGGGCATGGCTTTACAGCGCCGTATTGCCCGTGATCCAGGCGCTGCTGCCATCGGCGTGCCATTCCCGTTTCCAAAAGGGCGCGTTGTGCTTGAGCGCCTCCAGCAGCTCCTGGCAGCAGCTCTGAGCCGGGCCGCGGCGATCGGCGCCGATGGCCACCAGCACGATGGCG
>JAGYNF010000069.1 GCA_018400215.1 Cyanobium sp. M55B138
GGGGGCTATTACGGCTGGAGGGCCGCCGTGCGCCTCGGCCAAGGCGATCTCCAGCTCAGCATCCCCGCGGGCAACGCCAACGACCTCCAGGTACCGCCTTGGACGCCGCTGAACAGTGGAAACCCCCAGCTGGAGCGGCTCTGGCGGCTGGATCAACGGCTGGAAGCCTGGGAGCGCTGGCGGCTGCAAACCCAGGGCATCAGCCCCAGCGATCCCGCCGGGTTGACGGTGGAGGGCCGCCTGCGCCGGGGTGTGGGTGACCACTGGTTGGGCCTGGGCCAATTGGAGCGGGCCAGCCTGCGGCTTTCGCCCCAGCAGTGCCTCCTGGCCCAGACCCTGGAGCGGGAACTGCATGCGCCAGCCCACCGCAGCGCCCTGGAGCAGGCCAGCCGGGTGGCGGCCCTACCCAGCCCCCTGCTGGCGGCCATTGCCAAGCAGGAATCGCGCTTCAGTGCCACCGTGCGCTCCCCGGTGGGTGCGGTGGGCCTGCTGCAGCTGATGCCCACCACCGCCGCCGAAGTGGCCGGGGCGGATGTGGGTGACGCCGAGCTGGAGCAGCCGGAGCGCAATGCCGAACTGGGGGGTCTCTACCTGCGGGCGCTGTTCAACCAGTGGCAGGGCAATCCCCTGCTGGCGGTCGCCAGCTACAACGCCGGGCCCGGGGCGGTGGCGGGCTGGATCGACCCCAGGCTCGAAAGCCAACCCGAACTGTGGGTGGAGGCCATCCCCTACCCGGAAACCCGCCTCTACGTGAAGAAAGTGCTGGGCAATCTGTGGAGCATGACGGCGCCACGGCCACCGGCCTGCACACCGCTCAGCGCACCAGCCAGCGGCCCAGCACGGCTCCTCCCAGCACCACCCCGGTGAGCGCCACCGACAGCACCAGAGGGGGGGGAGCCACCCGAATCCGGGCCAGATCCAGCCGGGCGAGCAGCACGGCAGACGCCAGGATCAGCACGTTGGCCAGCATCTTGAGATGCAGCAGGTAGAGCCCGCCAACGGTCACGATCAGCAGGGTGATCACCAGGCTCGTCACCCGGCTGGCGGCCATCAGGCCGGACACCCGCTGCAGCAGCAGCTCGGGCATGGTGCAGATCAGCACCACCAACAGCGCCTGCAGACACTCCAGCACCCAGGCGATCGAGAGCTGGGCCGGCGAACTGCTCCAGTGCATCCCCTCATAGATGGAGATCGCCAGCAGCAACAACAGCAGCGGTGCCCGCAGCGGCAACACAACCAGACGCAGCACGGCAGGGATCACGGGATCAGGTCAGCTGGGGTCAAGAACCAGGGAGATCGCGGCGAACGGGCAGCTCGGAATGCACTGCTCGCACACCAGACAGCGTTGCGCATGGAAGGTGAGCTGCCAAGCCGGAGCCCCACACTGCAGCGCACCACTGGGGCAGACGCTGGTGCAGATGCCGCAATCCACGCAGCGGTCGCGGTCGATGGAGATCTGGCCGGGGACCCGGTTGAGGCCCAGGCCCTGGCTCTCCAACCAGGCCTCTGCCGCCGCCAGCTCGTCAATATCGCCCGAGAGCTCCACCACCATGGTTCCGCTCTGGTTGGGGGCGATCTGGGCCCTGAGGATCTTGGCCGCGATGTCGAAATCCACCGCCAGCCGGTAGGTGATCGGCTCATGCACCGCTTCCCGCGGGAAATAGAGGGTGAGGCGACGCTTCACGCAGCGGGGGCCGGCCGAATGGGAACGGCACTGGCAGAGTGCCCCCAGCCTGGCCCATCCCACCCCGATCCACCATGAGCAGTCCCGCCCCAGCGGCTGGCCCCGGACGTCGCGAGCGCGTGATTCTGCTGGTGATTGCCGCCCTCTTGGCCGCAGCGGTGATTTGGCTGCGTGGTGGGCTGCAGCCCCAGGCACCGCTGGAGGCGCTGGCGCGCCGCTCCCCCGACCTCTCGGTGGCCCTGACCAATGGCACCCCCACGATCGTGGAGTTCTACGCCGACTGGTGCGAGGCCTGCCGCAGCATGGCGCCCGCCATGGAGACGATCGAAGCCCAACACCGGGGCAAGCTCGATGTGGTATTGCTCAACGTCGACAACCCCCGCTGGCAGCCTGAACTGGAGCGCTACGCCGTGAATGGCATCCCCCAGCTGGAGCTGTTCAACGCCAGTGGCGACGCCGTGGGCCGCTCGATCGGCGCCCGCAGCAGCGCCGAACTGCAGGCCCTCACCGGCGCCCTGATGGCGGGCACCCCCCTGCCGGCCCTGGCCGGGGTGGGGGCGGTGAGCAGCCTGGAGCCAGCCGACAGCGGCACCCCGGTGGCGGCCCAGCCGGATGCTGCGACGATGGCCGGACCCCGCAGCCACGGTTGACGGCCCCATGGATCCCCGTTTCCGCGTCGCCCTGATCGCCGCCACCCCCAACCCCCAGCAGTGCGTGTATGCCGGCATGCACCAGGACTACAGCGAGGGTTTTGTGGCGGCTGACGCCGCCAACTGGCCCGATGAAACCAAGGCTGGCGAGATCTGCATCAAGCGGCTGCTGGCCGGGGAGCGGGGCCATTACGGCCCCCTCGAGCACGCCCAGATCGTGCTCAACGTGGGCTGGTTCCCCCACTCGGTGATGCAGCAGGCCCGCACCCATCGGGTGGGCGTGAGCTTCGATGTGCAGTGCCTGGCGGCGAATACAGAAATCACCTTCCTGCAGAGCTCCGGCGCCCTGCGCAGGATCCGGATCGCCGAACTGCACGACCTCTGGACCCACGGCGAGCGGGCCCATCGTCCGCGCCGCCTGCGCGGCCGCCAGGGAGAAGAACCGGGCAACTACCGCCGCGATTGCCGCAAGCGCCTTCAGAAGATGAAGCTGCGGGTGCTGAACGAAGACACGGGGGTTTTCGAGACGAGCCACATCCGCGATGTGATCTGCAGCGGGCTGCAGCCGGTGTATCGACTCACCATGGAGGATGGCCGCACCCTTGACTGCACGGCCAACCATCGTCTGTTCACCCCGGAGGGCTGGCAGACCATGGGGGAGGCAGTGGGGCTGCGCACCAGTCGCGACGGCAGCGTTCGCAGCTTCCGCCGCACCGCCAAGGTGATGGCCAACGGCATGGTTGCGGCCGGCAGCGGCGCTTACCGCGACGGGCACTGGCTGCGGGAGCAGATCGACAGCGGCGCTTCCGTGGGGGACATGGCCGAGCGGGCGGGCTGCTCCGCCACCACGATCCGGGCCTGGGTCCGCCGCCATCAGCTCCACCTGCCTCAGAGCGACAGCCGCTTTCAGCCGGGCCAGAAGCCCTGGAACCACAATCCTGCGGCACCCTGGCGGCAGCGGGAATGGCTGAGCCAACACCTGGCAAACGGCCTGCATGCTGATGAGATGGCCCAGCTCACGGGGTGCTCCGTGGAAGCGATCAAGAAATGGGTGTACCACCACGGCCTCACCCTGAACCGCCGCGCACCCGGTTTCCACCCCGGCATGCAGCCGTGGAACCTGGGCCGTGGCGGCTACCGACTGCAGTTGTCAGAAGCCTCACGCGCGGCACGCCGCGCCCACGCCCAGCGCATCACGCAGCGCGGCCCTGCCTCCCGCTTCTGGAGGGGAGGGGTGTCCTCAGAGCGCGTCTTGATCGGGGCCTGGACCCGGCAGGTGGCTCCCCAGGTCCACCAGCGCTTCGATTACACCTGCCAGCAATGCGGCCTGCGGGGCGGCGACCGACAGCTGCATGCCCATCACATCGTTCCAGTCCATGCCGATCCCGGCCTGGCCTATGAGCTGGACAACCTGGTGAGCCTCTGCCAGCCCTGCCACACCGTCCTGCATCAGCACAACCTCGAGGCCTCCTTCGCCGCTGCCCTGCAGCCAGACAAAACCACTGTGGGCTGGTCGGCCAAACCCCGACCCCAGGGCAGGAAGCTGAGGGCCCATCCCCTCACCGTGACCAATGTGGAATTCCTCGGCGAGCAGATCACCTACGACCTGGAAGTAGAAGAGCCCTGGCACAACTTCGTGGCCAACGGCCTCGTGGTGCACAACTCGATGCGCTACACCGGCGAGCGCATCTGCCGCGCCGCCCGCGGCGAGCTGGAGCTTGAAGAGGTGTTCTACCTGCGGCCCGTGGGCGACTACAGCGACCGCCAGGGCAAGAAATACGCCTACACCGCCGATCAGCGGGCCATGGATCTGGCGCTCTGCCAGGCGGCAGCGGAGCGTTACCGCGACCTGCTGGCGGCAGGTTTCGCCGAAGAACATGCCCGCGGCATCCTCCCCTTCGACTATCGCCAGCACTTCGTGGTGAGCTTCACCCTGCGGGCCTTCCTGCACTTCCTCGACCTGCGGGCCAAGCTCGATGCCCAGCTGGAGATCCGCGAACTGTGCGACCTGATGTGGCCCCACCTACAGGCCTGGGCCCCGCAATTCGCCGATTGGTACGAAAAGAGCCGACTGCATAAAGCCAGGCTGGCGCCCTAGCGCAAGCCATTTGGCGCACCTCTCGGTGCGACGCCAGGCTGGCGCCCTAGATCCGGGCGAGGGTGACGCGCTCGGGCTGGTGCTGGTACTTGCCGGCCCGGTCCTGGTAGGTGGTGTCGCAGGGATCGCCTTCGAAAAAGAGCAACTGGCAGATGCCCTCATTGGCGTAGATGCGGCAATCGGCCCCGGAGGAATTGCTGAACTCCAGGGTGAGGTGCCCCTCCCAGCTGGCCTCGGCGGGCGTGGTATTCACAATGATGCCGAGGCGGGCATAGGTGCTCTTGCCCAGGCAGATCACGGTGATGTTGGCGGGCACCCGCATTTTTTCCAGGGCCACACCCAGGCCGTAGGAATGGGCCGGCAGGATGAAGTACTGGCCGTCGTCATCCTGATGCGGGGGGGCGGGCTCGAGGTTGGCGGGATTGAACCGCTTCGGGTTCATCACCGTGCCGGGCACATGGCGAAAGATCAAGAATTCCTGGGCCGACAGGCGCAGGTCGTAGCCATAGGAGGAACAGCCATAGCTGAGCACCGGCCGGGCGGGGCCATCGGGGTCGAGATGCCGCACCAGGGAGGCCTGAAAAGGCTCAAGCATGCCGGCGGCAGCTTGCTCTTTGATCCAGCGGTCGTTCTTGAGCATCGAGAGACGACCTACAGGCCGCGGCGGAGCTGGGTGACCTGATCGGCCATCGCCATCAGTTCCGGACCGATCGCCGGCCCGGTCAGGATGACATCCATCTGGGCTGGCCTCTGCTCCAGCACCTCCAGCACCTCGGCCAACTCCAGGTAGCCCAGCTCAACCGCCAACCCCAACTCATCGAGCACCATCAGATCCACGGTGGCATCGAGCAACAGCTCGCGGCTGAAGGTCCAGATGTCACGCACCGCGGCCGACACCTCGGCGTTGTGTTCTGCAGCGGGCTCAGCCAGACAGGCCGGCACCGCCGGGCGCAACCAGCGCAGCCGACCGCACAGCCAGGGGCTCGCGGCGAGGCCCTGGTCGACCCCCCCCTTGAGGAACTGGGATACCAGCACCCGGCTGCCCAGCCCAGCCGTGCGCAGGGCCTGGCTCAACACGGTGGAAAAACTGCCCCGGAAAGGCGCCGTGTGGATCTGGAGCAACCCCTCCGGTTGGGGCACCAGGCGCAGATGGGGGGAGGAACGGCGCCCCACCACAGATGCGCCGATGCCGGTGGGGAGGCTGACGGTCATGGGGACGCGGCGGGGCAAACCTGAATGTAGCGGCTGTGGCCTGGATCACAACAGCGGCACACCACCCCTGGTGCCTCCATCCGTACTACCGAGCCAGGGCAACCGACCTGGCCAGCAAGGCGCCCGGCAAAGGGTGTGCATTGCTACAGGGGCGGGTTCGGGCGATCCTTAGGGTCCGCCCATCTGCCCGCCCCTTTCCCAATGGTTGGCGCCACGCGCGGATTCAGCCGCACAGCCAGCACACCCAGCACCGGGGCCCCAGGCGCCGTAACGGGGATCGGCACGGCCGGCCAAGGCAGCCAGACCCTGCTGGAGGTGATTCGAAGCCTCAACGGCAGCAACGTGGAGATCGTCGAACGCGGCAAGACCATCTTTTTCCCAGGTGACCCCGCCGAGCGGGTCTACCTGCTGCGCCGGGGGGCCGTGCGGCTGTCACGGGTGTACGAGAGCGGCGAGGAAATCACCGTGGCCCTGCTGCGGGAAAACAGCCTGTTTGGCGTGTTGTCGCTCCTCACCGGCCAGCGCTCCGACCGCTTCTATCACGCGATTGCCTTCACCCGGGTGGAGCTGGTGACCGCCCCGGCCACCTCCGTGCGCAAGGCGATCGAACAGGACGCCAGCGTGGGGCTGCTGCTGCTGCAGGGCCTCTCCTCCCGCATCCTTCAAACGGAGACCATGATCGAAACCCTCACCCACCGCGACATGAGTTCCCGGCTGGTGAGCTTCCTGCTGGTGCTCTGCCGCGACTTCGGCGTGCCGGGCAACGAGGGGATCACGATCGACCTGCGCCTCTCCCACCAGGCCATCGCCGAGGCGATCGGCTCCACCCGGGTCACCATCACGCGCCTGCTGGGCGACCTGCGCCAGGAGGGGCTGCTCCAGATCGACCGCAAGAAGATCACCGTGTTTGATCCGATCGCCCTGGCCAAACGCTTCAACTGAGCGGGGTAGCGCCGCACGCACCGGGGGATACTGGGTCTAGACGAAGAACCCCGTGTCGGGCTGGCTGCTGATTTTGGCGCTGCTGGTGCTCGGCGGGGTGCTCGCCACACTGGGGGACAGGCTCGGCAGCCGTGTGGGCAAAGCGCGGCTGAGCCTCTTCAACCTGCGGCCCCGCCATACGGCGGTGGTGATCACGGTGCTCACCGGCAGCCTGATTAGTGCCGTGTCCCTGGGGCTGATGTTGCTGGTGAGCCAGCGGTTGCGCACCGGCCTGTTTGAGCTCGATCAACTGGAGGAGCGCCTGCAACAGGGCCGCCAGCAGCTCGCCGACAGCCGGGCCCAGCTCCAGGCCAGCCAGGCGGAGGTGGCCCGGGCCCAGCTGGGCCAGCAACGGGTGCAGAGGGAGCTGGCCCAGGCGGAACAGCGGGCCACGGCCCTGCGCCAGGAGCTGGCCCCCCTGCAGGCTGAGCGCACGCGCCTGCAGACCGAGCGGGACCGGCTCAGCCAGGAGGTGACCCGCAGGGATGGTGAGATCCGCCGCACGGAAGCCGAACTGGCCCAACTGGGCCAGCGGATTGAGGCGAGCGCCCAGGAGCTCAATGAGCTGGAAACCAACCTGATCGCCCTGCGCCGCGGCGATGTGGTGCTCACCAGCGGCCAACCGCTGGCGAGCGCCAAGGTGAAACTGGAACAACCCGCCCAGGCCCAGGAGGTGATCACCGCGCTGCTGCAGCAGGCCAACCTCAATGCCTTTCGGCGGGTGCTGCCCGGCGAACCCCCCACCCGCCAGATCCTGCTGGTGCCCAGCAACGACATCGCCAAACTGGAGGAGTTGCTTGGCCGCCCCGGCAGCTGGGTGGTGAGCATCCGCTCCGCCGCCAATGTGCTGCGCGGAGAGCAGCAGGTGCTGGCCTTCCCCGACCTGCGGCCCAACCGCCGGGTGGTGCGCAGTGGTGAGATTCTGGCCAGCACCACCCTGGAGGGGGAGCTGCGCAATCCCGAGCAGATCGCCCGGCGCCTCAACCTGCTGATGGCCGCCGCCTATGCGCGGGCCCAGCGCCAGGGCACCCTCACCGATGGCCTGCAGGTGGATGCCAGCCTGTTCAACCAGCTCAACCGCAGCCTGGCGGATCGACCGAGTGGCCAGGTGGTGCAGCTGGAAGCGGTGGCCATCGACGACGCCGACACCCCGGATCCAATCGCCGTGGAATTGCGGGTGGCCGGCACCAGCGGGGACGCCCCCCGGCCGCAGCGGCGTCCATGACCCGCCTGGGGCCGGCCGGCCTGGATCCCGGTCGCAGCAAATGTGGCCTGGCCCTGGCCGATGCCAGCGGCGAAACCATCCTCAGCGCAGCCATCCTCAGCCCCGACGCCAGCCTGGCCCTGCTGCGGCGCTGGCACGGGCAGGGGCTCAGCCAGG
>JAGYNF010000007.1 GCA_018400215.1 Cyanobium sp. M55B138
AGCGCATAGCCCTGCTGCTGCAGCTCCGCCTTCACCCCCATGGCGTCGGGCTGGTGCACGCTGCCCTGGGTGAGCAAGGCCGCGCAGGTGGTGCACACCCCGGAGCAGCAGGAGCTGGGCAACGGCACCCCGGCGGCCTCGGCCGCAGCCAGCACCGTCTGGTCTTCACTGCAGGCAAAGGAGTGGCTGACGCCGTTGATCTGGGCGACAACGGTGTAGCTGGCAGTCATGGTGGTGAGGCTGGCAGGGATCCATCTTCCGTGATCGCCGACCACTGGCTGGGATGGGGCGCGAGGTATTCCGGTGGGCTGTCCCCGGGGGCCGCGGCGGCGGCCGTGAGGGCGAAATCGATGGCGATCGAGCAGCGCAGCTCCTCCTCGTCCTCATTGGCCAGCACGGCGTGGTCGAGGCAGGCCGGGAAGAGCAGCAGCAGGCCCGCCCGGGGAGCTACGTCCTGCCAGGGCTGGGTCCAGGCGGTGGGCGATAACGGACCGCCATGGCCCACCGCCAACCCTGGCACCAGCTCATTCACCTGGCGCAGCGGCCAACAGCGCAGCACCCCCGTGCGGCCACTGCCATCGCCGTTGAGGTAGTAGATCGCGCTGAGGTGGGCATTGGGGTGGTGGTGACGGCCCACCACCTGGCCCGGCTCACCCAGCACCGGCCAGCAGCGCTGAATGTGCAGGGCCACCCGGGCCGGATCGAAACCCAACTGGCCCAGGTAGGCCTGGGCCTGGCCAGCGATCTGGGCCAACAGCGGGGCAAAAACAGGATGGCGATGCAGCTGCCACACACCGTTGAGGTCGCCGGTCCAGGCGCAGCCGGGATCGGGATTGCTCTGGGCCTCACCGCGCAGGGCAAGCATCACCTGCAGCTGGCGCGCCAGATCGAGGGGATCGGGCCGCAACTGCACCTGACCCAGGGCCACCGGGAACAGGGGCTGAATCTGCAGTGCTCCCGGGGCGGGCGGCGTTAGGGGCGAAGCCATGGGCAAGGGAATGGACGGCAAGCAGAGCGTTCCAGCATCCCAAGCCAAGCAGCCCCGTGCAGGCACAGGCCCACAACACAAAAAATCCCGCAGAACCGGCGGCTCCGCGGGATTCAGACAAACAGGGAAACCTACGGGGCGAGCCGAGGCTCAGCCCATCGCCGAGGCCCCGCCCACAACTTCCAGGATCTCCTGGGTGATCGCGGCCTGGCGGGCCTTGTTGTAGTCGAGCGTCAGCGTCTTGGCGAGCGCCTTGGCGTTGTCGCTGGCGTTGTTCATGGCCGTCATCCGGCTGGCCAATTCAGAGGCGGCCGCCTCCTGCAGGGAGCGCAGCAGCTGGTTTTGCAGATAGAGCGGCAGCAGGGCATTGAGCAGCTGCTCCGGGCTCTGCTCGAACACGATGTCCGAAGGGAGACTGGGGGCCACATTGGCCGCCGAACCGGGCTCCACCACCAGTCGCCCCTCCCGGGTGGTGAGGCGGAAAATCTCATCCTCCGGCGTGGCGATGCCCTGGGGATCGAGGGGCAGCAGGGTCTGGATCACCGGCTTGGAGCTCACCAAATTGATGAACTTGGTGTAGATGATCTCCACCCGGTCGGTGGAGGCGGAGAGGAACTCCGCCAAGATCTCATTGGAAATGCTGCCGGCCTCGGCGGCACTGGGCACCTGCTCCAGCCCCGTGAAGGTGGCCCGAATGTTGTAGAGCTTGGCGCGATTTTGGAAGTAGGTGATGGCCTTGCGGCCGATCAGCACCAGATCCACCTGATAGCCCTGGGCCTTGAGCTCAGCGTGGCGCTGCTCAGTGCGCTTGATGATGTTGGCGTTGTAGCCACCACACAGACCCCGATCCCCCGTCACGGAGAGCAGGCTGATCGACTGCACCGGCCGCTCCTCGAGCAGGGGCGCATCCTGATCTTCAAAGCGCATGCGGGACTGGAGGTTCTCCAGCACCCGGGCCAGCCGGTCGGCGAAGGGCCGGCTGCGCAACACCTGCTCCTGGGCGCGCCGCACCTTGGCGGCTGCCACCAGACGCATGGCCTCGGTGATCTTGCGGGTGTTCTTGACCGAACTAATGCGGTCGCGGATGTCCTTGAGGTTTGCCATTCGGGTATGCCCTCCTCAGAGCGAGGCGAGCATGGTCGACTTCACCTCTTGGATGGCATCCTTGAGCATCGCTTCAGCCTCTTCGCTGAGCTGCTTTTCGGTTTGCACCTTGGAGATGAAGTCGGCCTTGTTGCTCTTGAGGTAGTCGCGCAGTTCGCGGCAGAACTCCACCACCGACTCCACGGGCACCTCGTCGATCAGACCCTTCACACCGGCATAGACCACCGCCACCTGCTCGGCCAGGATCAGGGGGCTGAACTGGGGCTGCTTGAGAATCTCCCGCAGCCGCTTACCTCGGGCGAGCTGCTGCTGGGTGGCGGCATCCAGGTCGGAGGCGAACTGGGAGAAAGCCGCCAGCTCGTCGAACTGGGCCAATTCCAGCTTGAGGGTGCCGGCAATCTTCTTGATGGCCTTGGTCTGGGCCGCACCACCCACCCGGCTCACCGAGATGCCCACGTTGATGGCGGGGCGCAGGCCGGAGTTGAACAGGTCGGAGCTCAGGAACACCTGACCATCGGTGATCGAGATCACGTTGGTGGGGATGTAGGCCGACACGTCACCGGCCTGGGTTTCGATGATCGGCAGGGCGGTCATCGAGCCCTTACCCATGGCGTCGCTGAGTTTTGCGGCCCGCTCGAGCAGGCGGCTGTGGCAGTAGAAGACGTCGCCGGGGTAGGCCTCACGGCCGGGGGGGCGACGCAGCAGCAGCGACATCTGGCGGTAGGCCTGGGCCTGCTTGGTGAGGTCGTCGTAGATCACCAAGGTGGCCTTGCCCTTGTACATGAACGACTCGGCCAGGGCCGCGCCGGTGTAGGGGGCCAGGTATTGGAGAGCCGCGGCTTCCGAGGCGCTGGCGGCCACCACGATCGTGTAGTCAAGGGCGCCCTTCTCCCGCAGCACCTCGACCACGTTGGCCACGGAGGCCGCCTTCTGGCCGACCGCCACATACACACAGACGACGTCTTCACCCCGCTGGTTGATGATCGTGTCAATCGCGATGGCGGTCTTGCCCGTCTGGCGGTCGCCGATGATCAGCTCCCGCTGGCCCCGGCCGATCGGGATCATGGCGTCGATGGCGGTGATGCCGGTCTGCATCGGCTCATGCACCGACTTGCGCTGGATGATGCCAGGCGCCATCGACTCGATCAGGCGGGTCTCGGTGCAGGCGATCTCCCCCTTGCCGTCGATGGGCTGGCCAAGGGAATTCACCACCCGACCGAGCATGGCGTCACCCACGGGCACGGCTGCGATCTTGCCGGTGGCCTTCACCGTGCTGCCCTCCTGGATGCCGCGGCCCTCGCCCATCAGCACCACACCGACGTTGTCATCCTCGAGGTTGAGGGCGATGCCTTCGGTGCCGTCTTCGAACTGCACCAGCTCACCGGCCATCACCTGCTGCAGGCCATAGACGCGGGCAATGCCGTCGCCGATCTGCAACACGGTTCCGACATTGCTGACCGAAACCGACTTGTCGTAGTCCTCAATCTGCTGCTTGAGGATGGCGCTGATCTCGTCGGGGCGGATGGAAACCATGGTGGGAAGTCCCCGCAGGGGGATTGGATGGGAGAGGAGGGCGGTGAAACGAAGAGGACGGTGCGGAGCTAGCTCACCTTGGCCAGCGCCAGTCCGAGGCGACGCACCTGGCCAGAGAGGCTGGCGTCGATCACGCGGGAGCCCATGCTCACGACAAAGCCGCCAATCAGGGCTGGATCAACCGCCAGGTCGAATTCCACGTCTTTGGTACCGGCGATGGCACGCACCTTGGCGTTGAGCTGCTGTTGCTGCTCCTCAGAGAGGGGCGTGGCTGAGGTGACGTGGGCCAGGGTGATGTTGCGCAGGGCGCGATACAGCTCCAGGAAACGGAGCAGCACCGAATCCAGCACAGCAATGCGCTGACGATCCGCCAACAGCTTCAGCAGGTTCTGGAACGAGGGCGTGAGCTGGTCGTCGAACAACTTGGCCAGGGCCGCCTTCTTGGCCTCGGCCTCCAGCACCGGAGAGGCCATGGCGGCACGCAGTTCGGAGCTGGCATTCCAGATCGCCAGCAGCTCCCGGGCCTGTTCGGCGACGGTATCGGTTTCCTTCCGGGCCTCAGCCACCTGGAGCAGGGCCTCGGCGTAGGGGGTGGCGATGGTGTTGAGGATTGGCATCAGGCGTTCCCCAGGGTGTTGATGGATTGGTCAATCAGCCGCTCCTGGGCCGCCCCATCAAGCTTGCCGGGCAAGCTGGCCAGGGCATTCTCGATCGCCTGGCGGGCCGCTTCACGACGCAACAGGTCGGTGACCCGCACGGCCTCGGCATTGAGGTCGGCGGTGGCATCCTGCTTCAGGCGGGCCATCTCTTCGATGGTGCGCCGCTCGCTGTCCTCGCGCAGGGCCTGGGCGCGGGCGGCGCCGTCGCTGCGGATCTGCTGGGACTTCTGCTGGGCTGCGGCCAAATCCTGCTGGGCCTGGGCAACGGCGGCCGTGGCGGTGCGCAGGCGCTCTTCCGCGTCGCTGAGATCGGCGAGAATCGCCTGTCGGCGCCGATCCAGCATGCCGCCGAGGAACCCCCGCAGGAACCAGATCAACACGCCGATCACGATGACCAGGTTGATCAGGTTGGTCTCGAGGGGGTTGAGGTTGAAACCAAAACCGCCGTGGTGGGCGAACAGCTGGGTGGCCATGGGGAAGGACGTCATTGTGTAGCCAGCAGACGGTCAACGATCAGGGCGCCCAGACGGCCGGACTCGCCCTTGAGGGCGGCCATGGCCTGGTCCTTCTCGGCTTCGATCTCCCGCCTGGCCTTCTCCCGCACGGCATTGGCCTCGGCCTGGGCCAGGGCCAGGGCCTCGCGGTAGAGCTTGTCGGACTCCTGCTCCGCCTCAACAATCAACTTCTGGGCTTCCAACCGGGCTTCCTTGAGCTGTTCGGTGAGATCGGCCTCCAGGCGCTGGGCCTGGGCCAGCTGTCGCTTGGCCTCGGCGCGGCTGGTGCTGACGAATCCCTCGCGATCTTCCACGGCCCGACCAACGGGGCGGAAGAACAGGGCATTGAGAATGAAGGTGAGGAGCACCACCTGAACCGCCATCAGCGGCAGGGTGGCATCGAGGTCAAACAGACCTCCCTCCGGGGCACCGGAAGCAACGCCTGAAACGGCGTCAGCTGTGGCGAGCAGGAGCCAGCTGGTCATTGGGAAGGAGCCGGGGTTGAGGGGAAGCAGTCACGCGGGGAGCGGCCTCAGCCGCCCCCTCAGTGAGTGATCAGCCGGCGAAGGGGTTGGCGAACAGCAGCACCAGGGCCACCACCAAGCCGTAGATGGTGAGGGCTTCCATGAAGGCCAGCGAGAGCAGCAGGGTGCCGCGGATTTTGCCCTCAGCTTCGGGCTGACGGGCAATGCCTTCCACAGCCTTACCGGCTGCGGTGCCTTGGCCGATGCCAGGGCCGATGGCGGCGAGACCTACGGCCAGGGCGGCGGCCAGAACGGAAGCGGCGGAGGTCAGATCACTCATTGGTGGGAAGGAGGTTGGAGAGCGCAGGGAGAGCGCGGAATGGGATGGATCACGCCCGGGACACCCCCAAAGGAGTGGGCCCGGTTCCACCCGGACCTGCGCGCGATGAGTTTGCCAGACCGCCGAAACGGTGTGGCCTGGAACGGATCAGTGGTGCTCTTCGTGCACCGCCTCTCCGATGTAGTTCGCCGCCAGGGTGGCGAAGATCAGGGCCTGGATGGCACTGGTGAAAAGACCCAGAAACATCGCCGGCAGGGGCACCACCAAGGGCACGAGGAAGGCCAGAACCGCCACCACCAATTCGTCGGCCAGGATGTTGCCAAACAGACGGAACGAGAGGGAAAGCGGCTTGGTGAAATCCTCAATGATCTTGAACGGAAGCATGATCGGGGTCGGGTCGACGTAATACTCGAAGTACCGAAGACCCTTGCGGCTCAAGCCCGCGTAGAAATAGGCCAATGACACCAACAGGGCCAGGGCCACGGTGGTGTTGATGTCGGCGGTGGGAGCGCCAAGTTCACCATTGGGAAGCTCGATCAACTTCCAGGGGATCAGGGCACCGCCCCAGTTGCACACAAAGATGAACAGGAACAGGGTGCCGATGAAGGGCAGCCAGTCGCGGTAGGCCTTCTCACCGATCTGTTCGCGGGCCAGATCCCGGATGTAGCTCCAGAGGAACTCCAGCAGGTTTTGCACACCGCGGGGCTCACGCTCCATCTTGCGGGTGCCCACCACCACCAGGGCGAGCAGGGCGCCGATCACCACCCAGGAGCTGAGAAACACCTGCCCGTGCACATTGAAATTGGCGAGGTGCCAATAAAACTGTTGGCCAACCTCCAATTCGGCGAAGGGCAGGGCGAAGGGCAAGGGAACCATTGGGGGAGAGGGTGGTTCAGGGGGCGAGGACGGCCTGCAGCAGCAGGGCCGGCTTGTAGAGCAGGAAACCGAGCAGGGCCGGCAACAGCTCTAGGGCTGGAATCCGGGCTGCGGCAACCACCAACAGGGCCGGAACAACGATCTGAAAACGGCCAACGGAACGGGAGTCCGGGCCGATGCGGGCCACGCTGCGGGCCAGCAGGCGCACATAGAGCAGGCCACAACAGCCGCCGAGCAGCAGGCTGCGGGCTGCGCTGGCACCGAACAGGGGCCAGCTGATCAAGGTGACCACCACGGTGACCACCAAGGTGGCCGCCAGGAGTCGTCGCTGCAGACGGCCGAAACTATCAACCGCGGGTGCAGCGGCAGCCGACAACTGGGACAGGGGTAACTCGGAGGGCGATGCCTCTGGCGACGGCAGAACCGTGTCGCCATCCTTGGATGGCGTGCCGGAGGAACCGGAATCCGCTGCGAGGGTGGCCTGCAAGCGCCGGATGCGATAAAGCTCGGGCAATTTATCACGCTGCGTTAAGCAGCCAGCAGCAGCACCTGCTGCGCCATCAACCGGCGGGCCCGCCCACAGCGCTCAGCGGCACTGAAGGGCAGGTCCAGGCTGGCCAGGCTCTGCCCCGGCGCCCGCTCCACCGCTCGCATCAGCTCCAGGTCCCCCGGCTCCAGCGTCAGCGGCAGCAGGTCGGGGCCCAGCAGCTCCGCCGACGGCCAGCCCCACAGGCAGCGATTGCGCTGGCCGCGGGCTGCCAGCAGGGCGGTGTCATCAGCCCAGGCCGTGCGCACCAATGGGCCCTTGGTGAGAAAAAACTCAAAGTGGCTGATGTCGGGATCAAGGTCCTCAATCAGGGCCCAGCACTCCCGCTCGGGGAGGGCCCGGGCCCGTTCCAGCAGGGCGCCATCCAGCAACCGGGCCGGATCCCACACGCCTGGATTGGAAAAGCCCACGAACTGCAACTCGGCGCTGGCCACGAAGGCCATCAGCCCCGCAATGTCGTAGCTGGTCTCCTGGGGGTGGAGATACATGTCGGCGAAGTTGACGTCGGCATGGGTATCCAGGGCCCAGCGTTGCTCGTGGTGGCGCCGCAGCCGGTTGGTCTCCGGCAGGGTCTGGAACAGTTGCCGCCCGAGCTGCAGGCCCTCCACGCCACTGCCCACCCCCAGCCGCATCAGGCTGCGCTGCGTGCGATGGATCTCCCAGCGCCCGCCCTTGGCATACAGAAAGAGGTGGAGCAAGCCGCCCGGGCGCAACCGATCAGCCAGGGCCCTCAGGCCCTGCTCCGGCTGGTCGAGATGGTGGAGAACCCCCACCGAATTGATGTAATCGAAGGGCTCCTCCCCCGCCAGATCCAGCAGGCTGCGCTGCTCGATGCGCAGCTGCCGCACCTGCTGGAGGGCGCCGGAGCGGCGGGTGCGCTCGCGGGCCAGCTCGAGCGCACCGGCACTGATGTCGACCGCCAACACCGAGGCGGTGGGGTTGAGGTGGCAGAGATAGTCGGTGCTCACCCCGGTGCCGCAACCGGCGTCGAGGATGCGCCAGGGCCGCGTGCCCCCTGGGGCCAGGGGGGGCAGACAGCCGCTGACAAACGCCCAGGCACTGTCGACGCACCAGCGCCAGTTGTACCCGGGGGGAGGGCCATCCTGGAGGGGATCGCCGGGGTAGGGGAAACGGTCGTAGAAGGCACCCACCACGGGGGTGGCGGCATCACTGGCGGCCATGGCTGCAGGGTGGCTGGGGGGAGCATTTCATGCCGGGGCCCCGAACGCTGCAAACATTTGTTCATCGCCCTTCGGTGCTCCAGGGGAGCAGCCGTAGGTTGGCCCAGCCCGGTTCGCTCTCGTCCATGACCGTGACCGCCAGCAGCGGCAGCACCAGGGTGGCGCCCCAGCGCTACGACACCCTGCCGCTCTCCAGCGTCCGTCAGGCCGAGCAAGAGGATCGCTTCCCGGACGGGGGCGAACTCGACAACCTGGTGCAGTTTTTCCAGAGCGGCCAGCGCCGAATCGAGGCGGCCCGGCGGATCAGCGCCAATGCCGAACCGATCGTGGCCAAGGCCGCCAACCGGATCTTCGCCGGCGGCACCCCCCTCTCCTATCTGGATGCCCCGCTCACGAGCGCCGCTGGGGCCGAGGCCACGCCGCTGGCCGCCGACCAGGCCGCCTTCCAGCGCTCCGTGGCGACCTTCGCCGGTGCCAGCGAGCAGCGCGGCAACCTGTTCAGCCGGCTGCTGGAGGGCACCGGCGGCGACGCCGATGTGCGCGTGATCCTGCCCAGCGGTTTCACGCCGATCGCGGTGGGGCGCTACGGCACCACCCGGATGAAGAAGTCGATCCGCGACCTGGCCTGGTTCCTGCGCTACGTGGGCTACGCCCTGGTGGCCGGCGACCCCAGCATCCTGGCGGTGAACACCCGGGGGCTCCGCGACGTGCTGGAGAAGGCCTGCTCCCTGGCCGCCACCAACGTGGCCCTGCAGGAAATGCGGGCGGCCGCGGCCGGCCTGTTCCCCCAGGAACCGGAGAGCCGCCAACTGGTGATCCAATATTTCAACGTGCTGATCAGCGAGCTGGAGGTGGCCACCCCCTCCGCCCGCCAGCGGCTGGGCAGCCCCGTGAGCCAGGGCCTGCAACTGCCGGCCACCTATGCCCTCGGCGCCCAGGGCAAGGCCCAGCGCTTCGTGATGAAGCCCGGCATGAGCGGCGGCCAGAAGGCGGAGGTGATCCGCGCCGCCTACCGCCAGGTGTTCGAGCGCGACATCGTGAAGGGCTACAGCCAGGTGGTGTGCCCGGTGGAGACCACCCAGGTGCGCCAGGGCCAACTCTCCATGCGGGAATTCATCCGCGCCCTGGGCCGCAGCAAGGAGTATCAGAAGCAGTTCTACGGACGCTTCTCCAACAGCCGGGCGGTGGAACTGGCCTTCCGCCACTTCCTGGGCCGCGGCATCAGTTCCCGCGAAGAATTCACCAGCTACTTCGACATCATCAGCACCCAGGGGCTGCCGGGCCTGGTCGACTGCCTGGTGAACTCCATGGAGTACGCCCGGGTCTTCGGCGAAGAGACCGTGCCCTTCCTGCGGGACCTGGGCGAAGAGGCCCAGGAAAGCGCCGGCTGGGGCAGCAACCGCAAGCTGTTCCGCTTCAGTGCCCCCTTCGAGGGCGCACCGCAATATGTGACTCTCTACGCCGCCTACCGGCAGCCCCTGGCCGACCAGCACCCCTACGGCGGCGGCAATGATCCCCTCGCCCTCACCTACGGCGCCATCTTCCCGTCGGGCACCGCCAAGGTGGCGACCCGTCCTGCCCCCTTCAGCGCCGCCACCCGGCGGATCCTGATCGGCAATGGCATGGCCCAGCCCGGCCAGATGGACAGCCCCGCCTTCCGCAGCGCCAAGCCCCGCCGCGTCGGCCCCCGGGTGGTGCGGCTGCAGCAGATCGCCACGGGCGGCAATTCCGTGCCCCGCCGCGGGGGCCAGCCCAGCGTGCGCGGCACCGAGCGCAGCACCCAGGCGGTGATCAACGCCGTGTATGTGCAGGTGCTCGGCACCGCTGGCTATGCCGGGGAGCGCAAGAAGGTGGAGGAGATCAAGCTGGAGAACGGCGACATCAGCCTGCGCGAGTTTGTGCGTCAGGTGGCCCGCAGCGATGCCTTCCGCCGGCGCTACTGGAGTGGCCTCTACATCACCAAGGCGATCGAGGTGATGCACCGGCGCCTGCTGGGCCGCCCCAGCTTCGGCCGCTGGGAGATCAACAGCTATTTCGACACCGCCGCCCGCCTGGGCTTCTATGGCGTCGTCGACCAGATGCTCAACAGCAGGGAATACAACGACTGCTTCGGAGAGGACACCGTTCCCTACGAGCGCTTCATCACCCCGGCCGATCGCAATGCCCGGGCCGTTCCAGGCCTGAATCGCCCCTTCAATGCGGCGGCCTATGCCGACCTCAGCCCCCGGTCGCGCCCCGAGGTGGCCGCTGCCACCGGGCTGCGCACCAGCGGCGATCTCACCCCCCGCAACCTGCCCGACCGCGCCAGCGTGATCCGCGGCGGCTGGACGGCTGCGGTGAGTGGCGGCCCGGTGATGGCCCCCGCCAAGCCGTCTGCCCCCGGACCCGGCAGCGTGCGCATCAACCCTGCCCCGAGCCGCCGCTGGCGCAGTGACCAAGGCGGTGGGCTCTGGACCACCCCGGGGGGAGGGGGCTTCAGCCAGCCCGGCAGCCAGTCCGCCCCCCTGGGCAGCTGGAGCAAGCGCGAAAGTGGCAATCTGGCCGCCACCCCGGCCGTGCAACCTGGCGCGGCGATGGCCCAGGCGCTGCGGCCCGGCCAACCCCAGGGCCTGGGGCGCCGCCAGAGCCTCGGTCGGCCCATCCAGCTGGGCCGCACGGCCAGCGAAGACGAGGTGCGGGAGGCCATCGAGGCGAGTTACCGCCAGCTGCTGAACCGCCCGGCCCTCACCGCCGAGCGGCTGGTGGACAGCGAATCCCAAGTCCGCAACGGCCAACTCACCGTGGCCGAATGGATCACCGTGGTGGCCGGCAGCGACCTGTTCCAACAGCGCCTCAACCGCCTGGCCCCGCTGCGGGCCGCCGCCGCGGCCTATCTGGCCCTGCTCGGCCGTGCCGCCCAACCCCAGGAAACCAGCCGTTTCCTGGCCCTACGCACCAGCCAGGGCTTGCCGGCGGCCATCGAAGACCTGCTCAACAGTGGTGAATATGCCCAGGCCTTCGGCCAGGACACGGTTCCCTATCTGCGCGGCATGGACACCAACGACGGCCAGCCGCTCAGCACCGTGAACCGCCCCGCCGCGCTCTATGGCGGCAACGCCGACCCTGACGCCGGCCCCAGGAGCTCCATCTGGGCGCAGCCAGAAAGCTAACGCACAATCCCCCCGGCGGATCAGCACCGCCGGGGATTGACGGCATGAAGGCGGCAGCAATTTGCATCACTGGCCAGCCGCAGATTGACCACGTGCATTGGCAGAACGCCCCAGGGATCCGGCCGACATGATGAACAATTGCTGCGCTGGCGGGCGTATGGGCACGGCCGGGCAGAACCATTGCGCCCCAAGGCTTCTCGCCGGTCCAAGCGCGTGAAAGAACTGTGACCGTCACTCCAGCCGTCCCCTGGCCTTGGCGCAGGGTTGGTTTGGGCGATCGGCGCGGAGCCGGTCAGCCTACCCACCCGGATACCGGTCACCGTCAAGGCGACCGCTTGTTCGAACGAACTGCATGAGCATCGTCTCCAACTCGATCATCAACGCGGACGCCGAAGCGCTATCTCAGCCCTGGCGAACTCGACCAGATCAAGTCGCTTTGTGACCCCGCCGGTCAGCGCCGTGTGCGCGTGGCTCAGGTCGCTGAGTGAAGGCCGCGAGCGGATCATCAGACCGCTGGCTCCGCACTGTTCCAGAGGCGTCCCGACGTCATCTCCCCCTGGTGGCAGCTTTCCGGCCCGAGGAGATGACGGCATCGATGCCTCCCGCGACATGGACTACCTGCGCCTGGTGTCCTACGGGATCGTACCGGCGATGTGACTCCGATCGAAGAGATCGGCATCATCAGCATAAAGGAAATATTACCGCTCCCCTGGGCACCCCCTCGTGCCATGGCCGAGGGCTGTGCGCGAGATGAAGAATGCCGCCCTGAGCATGCTCACCGGCTCGATGCCGAAGAGGCCGACACCACCGCCGACTACGTCGTCGGCGCCCTACTCCACAGAACTGCTTCTCTCCCGATCCCCCGCCCATCACAGCCGGATTCATGCAAGACGCGATCCTGGCGTATCAACCAGGCCGACGTTCCGGGGTCTGGCCTCGACGGTTCCGCCATGGGCCGCCTGGAGCAGTATTTCGCCAGTGGTGAACTGCGCGTGCGGGCGCTGCTGCCACGATCAGCTCAACGCCTCCGCCACCATCATCAAAGAGGCGGTTGCCGAAGGCGCTGCTCTGCTCGGACATCACCCGTCCGGGCGGCAACATGTACACCACCCGTCGCTATGCCGCCTGCATCGCGACCTCGACTACTACCGTTATGCCACCTACGCCATGCTGGCGGGTGACACCTCCATCCTCGATGAGCGGGTGCTCAATGGCCTCAAGAGCCTACAACTCCCTGGGCGTGCCGATCAGGCCACCGTGCAGTCCGTCCAGGCCATGAAACCACGGCTTCCTGGTGGGTCCGGATGCTGGCGGGAAATGGCCGTGTATTTCGACTACATCTGCTCCGGCCTGGGCAGCTGATTCGGTCTTAGCCCTCCCAACGGATCGACCCCATGCGCCTGTTCAAAGTCACCGCCTGCATTCCCGGTCGAGAAAAGCCGCACCCAGCAGGAACTCCAGACACCTATTTCGCAAGTGGGTGCCCTATGAGAGCTGGTTTGCTGAACAGCAACGGATCATGAAACAGGGCGGCAAGATCCTCAAGGTGGAACTGGTGAGCGGCCGCCGCCAGGTGAACGTGGGCAACTGAACCCACCTGGCCTCAACCCACTTGCCTTAAATCGGTGATCGATTGGAGAGCTTACCACCAGCCCCACGGCGGGTTTTTTGCTGCGCCCAGGGCAGCCCCAGCGCGCACGCCTGAGTTGCGTCAACGCCCCAGCAGGGTCCCTCACGACAAGCAGGGAGATGGCGCAGCTCAATGGGGAACCTGGTTGGGCCCTATGAGCCGCTCCCTCACCGTGTCCAGCCCTGGCCCAGCCAGCGGCAAGGGCTGGAGCTGGCCCGCGGGAGCTCTGGCGCGAAGCCCGCCTGCTGCTGGGCCTGGTGGCGCTCTGGAGCGTGTCAGGCCTGCTGGTGCTGGCCTCCGCCAGCTGGTGGGTGGCCGTGCGGGAGATGGGCGATGGGGCCTTCTACCTCAAGCGTCAGCTGATCTGGATGGTGGCCAGCTGGGGCCTGCTGGTGCTGGGGGTGCGCGCCAGCCTGCGCCCGCTGGCTGCACCTGGCGCCCCTCGGGTTGCTGGTGGGCTGCCTGCTGGTGGCAGCCGCACCCTGATAGTGGGCACCACGGTGAATAGCGCCAGTCGCGCTGGCTGAGGGTGCTGGGCCAGTGCAGCTGCAACCTCCCGAACTGGTGAAGCCCGCTGGTGCTGGGGCGCTGCCCTGTTGCCCACTGGCGCCGCATTGGCTCGATCAGAAGCTGATGTGGCTGGGGGGTGTTCGGGGCGCTGATCCTGCTGGTGCTGCGCCAGCGGCCGAATCTGAGCACGGCCGCCCTCACCGGCCTGCTGCTGTGGTTGATGGCCCTGGCGGCCGGCGTGTAAACCTGCCGCTCCCGCTGCTGAGGCGGCCACGGCGGGCGGGCTGTTGGGATTCGCCAGCATCGCCATCAACGAATACCAGCGGCTGCGGGTGGCCTCCTTCCTCGATCCCTGGCGGGACGCCCAGGGGGATGGCTACCAGCTGGTGCAGAGCCTGCTGGCGATCGGCTCCGGGGGCATCTTTGGCGAGGGCTTCGGCCTCTCCACCCAGAAGTTGCAGTATCTGCCAATCCAGAGCACTGATTTCATCTTTGCCGTGTTTGCCGAGGAATTCGGCTATGTGGGCTCGGTGGTGCTGCTGGGCTTCCTGCTGTTGTTCGGCTTCGTGGGCCTGCGGGTGGCCCTGGGCTGCCGCAGCAACCAGCAGCGCCTCGTGGCGATGGGCGCCACCACCCTGCTGGTGGGCCAGTCGATCCTCAACATTGCCGTTGCCAGTGGCGCCATGCCCACCACCGGGCTGCCCCTGCCCCTGATCAGCTACGGCGGCAACTCCTTGATGGCCAGCCTGCTGGTGTGCGGCCTGCTGATCCGCTGCTCGCTGGAATCCCATGGTCCCCTCGCCAGCAGCGCCAGCACCAGCCGCCGCCGCCGATCGCCACCCCGGCATGCCAGCCGCTGATCAGCGCCGCCCGATAGGCTGAAGTCATGACCAGCTTCGGGCCCGACCTGGCCAATCTGAGCCTGGTCCTGAGCGACCTGGCCCGCAGCAGTGAGGCCCTGCTGCAACACTCCCTGGCCAGTCCCGGCCCCGGCACCCTGGGGCTGGTGTTCGCCGGCGGGCTGCTCACCAGCCTGGGGCCCTGTTCCCTGTCGCTGCTGCCCGTGACCCTCGCCTATCTGGCGGGCTTCGGCAGTGAGCAGACCCAGCGGCCCTGGCTGCGCAGCTGCTGCTTCGCCGCCGGCATCGTGGCCGCCCTGGTGCTGCTGGGCCTGGTGAGCGGGCTGCTGGGCCGCATCTACGGCCAGATCCCCGGCTTGATTCCCTCCCTGGTGGCCCTGCTGGCCCTGCTGATGGGTCTGAACCTGCTCGGCCTGCTGCGGCTGCCTCTGCCGGCCGGGCCCGACCCGGAGCGCTGGCGCCGCCGCGTGCCAGCCCCCCTGGCCCCCCTGGCCGCTGGCCTGGCCTTTGGCCTGGCCGCCACCCCCTGCACCACCCCGGTGCTGGCGGTGCTGCTGGCCTGGATGGCCCAGGCCGGCAAGCCGCTGGTGGGCATGCTGCTGCTCACCAGCTTTGGCGCCGGCCAGGTGGTGCCCCTGCTGCTCGCCGGCACCGCCGCCGCCAGCCTGCCCACCCTGCTGAACCTGCGGCGCCTCGGCCAATGGGTGCCCCCGATCAGCGGGGTGGTGCTGGTGACCACCGGCGTTCTCACCCTGCTCGCCAACTGGACCTGAGCTCCCCCCCAGCCCCAATCCCCGCATGTCCGCCTCCGCCCCCAGGGCCCTGAACCGCCTGGCCGCCTGGATCTCCGACCTGCGGCTGGCGATCGGCCTGCTGCTGGTGATCGCCATCGCCAGCGGCATCGGCACAGCCATCCCCCAGAAAGAGCCGGAAGGCGTCTACCACCAGCTCTACGACCAGCAGCCGTGGCTGGGGCTCTTCAAGGCCGATGCGGTGCTGGGCCTGCAACTCGACCACGTGTATTCGAGCAGCTGGTTCCTGGCCCTGCTGGCCTGGCTGGCCCTGGCCCTGCTGCTCTGCAGCTGGCGGCGCCAGTGGCCCGCCCTGCGGGCGGCCCTGCGCTGGATCGACTACCGCTCGCCGCGCCAGCTCACCAAGCTGAGCCTGGCGGAAACCCTGCCCAGTGCCGACAGCGGCGCCAGCCTGGCGGCCCTGGAGCAGGTGCTGCGGACCGAAGGCTGGCAGATCCAGCGCCACGACAACCGCCTGGCGGCCCGCAAGGGGGTGCTGGGGCGGGTGGGTCCACTGCTGGTGCACGCGGGGTTGGTGGTGCTGATGCTCGGTGCCACCTGGGGAGCGCTGGGGGGCCAGCGGGCCGAGCAGTTCCTGGCGCCGGGCCGCAGCCTCGAGCTGGTGGACAGCCGCGGCCGCAGCGAACTCAGCCTCGCCCTCGACAGCTTTGCCGTGGAGCGGGATCCCGCCGGCAGACCGGAGCAGTTCCGCTCAGGCCTGCGGATCCTGGAGGGTGATGGCAGCGAGGGCAGCACCCTGCTGCGGTCGGCGGAGATCAGCGTGAACCACCCGCTGCGGTTCCAGGGGGTGACCTTCTACCAGGCCGATTGGGGCCTGGCGGCCATCAGCGTGCAGCTGGGCCGCAGCCCGGTGCTGCAACTGCCGCTGCAGAGCTTTCCCCAGCTGGGTGAGCAGGTGTGGGGCCTGGTGCTGCCCACCCGCCCCGACGGCAGCAATCCCGTGCTGCTCAGCCTCAGCAGCGAACAGGGGCCGGTGACCGTGTACGGGGCCGATGGGCTGCTGCTGGGCTCCCTGGCGGTGGGCGGTGAGCCGTTGCTGGTGCAAGACCTACCGATCCGGGTGGAGAGCGTGCTGCCCGCCAGCGGCATCCTGCTCAAGCGCGACCCGGGGGTGCCCCTGGTGTACGCCGGCTTTGCCATCGCCCTGCTGGGGGGCGGGCTCAGCCTGCTGGCCACCCGCCAGCTGTGGGCGATCGGCGAGGCGGGCCAGCTGCATGTGGCCGGGCTGTGCAACCGCAACCTCACCGGTTTTGCCGCCGAGTTGCCCCTGCTGCTCTCCAAGGCTGGGGCCGTTCAGCAGGGCTGACGGCTGCCGTGGCTGACGCGCACCACGGTGTGCACGTTGCCGCGGGGATTGAAGTCGGCCTGCAACTCCATCCACACCGGCTCGCAGGCGGCGACGAAGTCATCGAGGATGCGGTTGGCCGCCTCCTCATGGGAGATGGCGCGGTCGCGGTAGCTGTTCACATACAGCTTGATCGCCTTGAGCTCCATCACCCGGGGGCCCGGCTGGTAGAGCAGCCGCAGGGTGGCGAAATCGGGGTAGCCGGAGAAGGGACAGGTGCAGGTGAACTCCGGCAGGGTGATCGCCACCTCATAGGGCCGCCCGGGCCGGGGGTTGGCAAAGCAGATCAGCTCGGCCTCGGCAATGGCCCGCTCGCCATAGAGGGGCGTGCGGGTCTGCGCAGCGGCGGACGGCACGGACATGGACATGGATGGCGCGCAGGCTGCAGACAGGCGATCCTATGCAGGGCGATCACGGGTCGTAACAACGGCTACGACAACCCCCGATCGGCTCAGCTCTGATGGCCGTGCCCCCTTCCATCGAAGGGGGCATCCCTGAGAGACTTTCCCTCTAAGCCCACCCTCCAAGCCCAGCAGCTTCCATGAAAAAAGTCGAGGCCATTATTCGTCCCTTCAAGTTGGAGGACGTCAAGATCGCGCTGGTGAATGCGGGCATCGTCGGCATGACGGTGAGTGAGGTGCGCGGTTTCGGCCGCCAGAAGGGCCAGGTGGAGCGCTACCGCGGTTCCGAGTTCACGGTGGAGTTCCTGCAGAAGCTGAAACTCGAGATCGTCGTCGACGACGACAAGGTCGACACCGTGGTGGGCGCCATCCAGGACGCCGCCCGCACCGGCGAGATCGGCGACGGCAAGATCTTCGTGAGCACGATCGACTCGGTGATCCGCATCCGCACCGGCGACCGCGACAGCGGCGCCATCTGAGCCGGCGGTCCTGTTCAGAGCAGCCTCAGCGGTGGCCGGCCAGGGTGTCGGCCACCAGGGCCTCGATGCTTGCGCCCGTGACGGCCGGCTCCCCAGCCTGCCGCCGCAGCCAGAGCAGGTATTCATGGTTGCCGGCGGGTCCGGTGATCGGCGAGGCCACCAGCCCCGCCGCCACCAGCCCCTGGCCGGCCGCCGCCGCCATCACCCCGGCAATGGCATCGGCATGGGCGGCCGGGTCGCGCACCACCCCCCCCTTGCCCACCCGGGACCGGCCCACCTCAAACTGGGGCTTGACCAGCAGCACCAGGTCGCTGGGGCCCTGGGGCGTCAACAACGCCACCAGCGCCGGCAGCACCAGGGCCAGGGAGATGAACGACACATCCGCCACGGCCAGATCGGGGCGCGGATCCTCCGGTCCGTAGAGCTCGGCAGGGGTGAGGTGGCGCAGGTTGGTGCGCTCCTTCAGCACCACCCGCGGGTCGCTGCGCAGGCTCCAGGCGGTCTGGCCATAGCCCACATCGATGCCATACACCCGGGCGGCACCCCGCTGCAGCAGGCAGTCGCTGAAGCCGCCGGTGGAGATGCCGCCATCGAGGCAGACACGCCCCTCAATGCAGAGGGGGAAACCATCGAGGGCCGCCGCCAACTTCTCACCCCCCCGCGACACATAGCGGGGGGGGTGCTGCACCTGCAGCAGCAGCTCCGGCGCCACCTCGGTGCCCGGCTTGTCGAGCACGCGATCACCGCTGCGCACCCGCCCGGCCCGGATCAACTGCTGGGCCTGCTGGCGGCTGGTCGCCAGGCCGCGGGCCACCAGCTCCAGATCGAGACGTTGCTTGCGCGCCATGGCTTGCACACCAGGTTGTGATCAAACCACACGGCAATTGGAACAAAGTCCAAGGAAGTTCAGCGCGGCACCAAACCCAGCGCAGGATTGCCCCACCGGACGCGAGTCCCCCAGCTCCAGCAGCAATGGCCACGCCCAGCTCCTTGCCCGTTTGCCGCCACCCAGGCCCCGGCATCGTGCTGGAGCTGCTGCGGCCGGGCAGCTTCGTGCGCCTGCGCAACCAACCAGCCGACCTACCCCCCTTCCAGCTGATCCAGTGCCGGGGAGGCCGCTGCTGGGTGCGCCAGCAGGCCTGGGGCCCCCAGGTGCTCTGGGAGGTGGCCCATCAAAAACTCACCCGCGTGGTGGCCTGAGCGGAGCCCGGTACCGGCGACCCATACATTGGTCGGGCTGTGAGCCGCCGCGGCCTTG
>JAGYNF010000070.1 GCA_018400215.1 Cyanobium sp. M55B138
CAAGGAGGAGTTCGTGCCCCTGATGCAGGAGCTGTACAGCCAGCCGGTGCGGGAAGACCTGATCCGCCAGCGCATCGCCGAGATCAAGGAGAAAGGCGGCATCGCCGCCGTGAGCGCCACACCCGTGGCCGCAATCAAGTTCGGCAAGGCCATTGCCGAGGCCGGCGCCGATCTGTTCTTCGTGCAGGCCACGGTGGTGAGCACCGAGCACATCGGCCCGGAGGGCCAGGCGAGCCTGGACCTGGAGGCCCTCTGCCGCGACTTCGGCGTGCCGGTGATCATCGGCAACTGCGTCACCTACGACGTGGCCCTCAAGCTGATGCGGGCCGGCGCCGCCGGCGTGATGGTGGGCATCGGCCCCGGCGCCGCCTGCACCAGCCGGGGCGTGCTCGGCATCGGCATCCCCCAGGCCACCTCGGTGGCCGACTGCGCCGCCGCCCGCGACGACTACGAAACAGAGAGCGGCCGTTACGTGCCGATCGTGGCCGACGGCGGCATCGTCACCGGCGGCGACATCTGCAAGTGCCTGGCCTGCGGGGCCGATGCGGTGATGATCGGCTCACCAATCGCCCGCGCCGCCGAGGCCCCAGGCCGCAGCTTCCACTGGGGCATGGCCACCCCCAGCCCGGTGCTGCCCCGCGGCACCCGCATCAAGGTGGGCACCACCGGCAGCCTGGAGAAAATCCTGCGCGGCCCCGCCTCCCTCGACGACGGCACCCAGAACCTGCTGGGCTGCATCCGCACCTCGATGGGCACGCTCGGCGCCCGCACCCTCAAGGAGATGCAGCAGGTGGAGGTGGTGGTGGCCCCGTCCCTGCTCACCGAGGGCAAGGTGTACCAGAAGGCCCAGCAGCTGGGCATGGGCAAGTGAGCCCGAGGCGCGCAGGGCGCACCGGTCTATCTTGAAGGTGTGGGGGCTTACCGGCTCACACACTCCTCACACCTACGGCCCGGCGCGCCCGGGCCTTCATTCTTTAAAGCCCTGCAACGCTTCTCAGCCCTGCTGGGATGGGGCCGAGAGCCGTTGCTACATTCACCAAACCCCGATTGCCACAAGGATGTCCAGCGCAGCCGCTGTCACCGATGCCTCCTTTGAGCAAGACGTGCTCAAGAGTGACGTTCCCGTGCTGGTTGATTTTTGGGCACCCTGGTGTGGTCCTTGCCGGATGGTCGCCCCAATCGTCGACGAAATCGCCAAGGAATTTGAGGGGAAGATCAAGGTCTTCAAGCTCAACACCGACGAAAGCCCCAACGTCGCCAGCCAATACGGCATCCGCAGCATCCCCACGCTGATGATCTTCAAGGGCGGCCAGAAGGTCGACACGGTCGTGGGTGCCGTGCCCAAGACCACCCTCTCCGGCACCATCAGCAAATACCTCTGAGCTCCCCCCCAACGCCCCCCAAGGCCCCCAGCCGCACCGGCGGCGGGGGGATCAGTCCGCTGCAGGCCCTGGCCCAGGCCATCGAGGGCCATCCCCAGCGGCGGGTGATTGAGCGCAGCCTGGTGTCGTTGCTGGAGATCTGCCGTCAGGAAAGTGAGCCGGAGGCCTGGCGCATGATCGGCGGCACCCTGGCCGACATCAGCGAGGCCCTCACCGTCTTCCGCCCCAGCCGGCAGGTGCGCAAGGTGGCGGTGTTCGGCTCGGCCCGCACCACGGCCGACCAGCCCACCTATCAACTGGCCGCCCAGCTGGCGGAGGCGGCGGTGAAGGCAGGTTTTGAGGTGATCACCGGCGCCGGCGGCGGCATCATGGAGGCCGCCAACGCCGGGGCCGGCTGCGAGGCCAGCATCGGCCTCAACGTGGACCTGCCCTTCGAGCAGCACCCCAATCCGATCGTGAGCAGCTGCGAGGGGCGGCTGTTGCACTTCCGCTATTTCTTCACCCGCAAGCTGTTCTTTCTGCGCGAGAGCGACGCCGTGGTGGTGCTGCCAGGGGGGTTTGGCACCCTGGATGAGCTGTTTGAATCCCTCACCCTGGTGCAGACCGGCCGCACGCCACCGGTGCCCCTGGTGCTGTTGGCGCCGGAGCAGGACCCGTTCTGGTCGAGCTGGCAGGTGGAGGTGCAACGGCAGATGACCCATCGGGGCCTCATCTCGCCGGAGGACCGCTCCCTGGTGCACCTGGCCAACAACGCCCGGTCGGCCATGGCCTACATCTCCCGTTTCTACCGGGTGTTCCACGCCGCCGAACTGCGCAGTGATCGGGTGGAACTGCAGCTCAACGTGGCCATTCCGAGCCCAGACCTGGAGCGGCTCAACCGCGAGTTCGACGACCTGGTGGACCAGGGCGTGATTGCCGCTGCCGAGACCTGTGATGAGGAGGGCCTGCTGCGGCCCTGCCTGCGCTTTCGCTTCAACAAGCGCCGCATGGGCCGGCTCTACCAGCTGCTGGAAGCCCTCAACAGCCTGGAGCTGCCGGCCTGCGCAGCCCTCGAGCAGCCTGGGCAGCGCACCTGCGGGCTGCCATGAGCCGCCTTGGCCTGATCGACTACGGCATGGGCAACCTGCACTCGGTGCAGCGGGCCTTTGAGCGCCTCCAGGCCACGGTCATCCCCCTGGACGGCGGCGGCGATGCCGCCAGCCTCGAGAGCTGCGATGCCCTGATCCTGCCGGGGGTGGGGGCCTTCGACCCCGCCATGGAACGGCTGCGCAGCCGTGGTCTGGATCGCACCCTGACGGCATGGTGCGGCGCCGGACGGCCCCTGCTGGGCATCTGCCTGGGCCTGCAGCTGCTGTTTGAGGCCAGCGATGAGGGCCACAGCAGCGGCCTGGGGCTGCTGCCCGGGCGGGTGCGGGCCCTGCCCCGCCGACCCGGCCACCCGATTCCGCACATGGGCTGGGAGCCCCTGATCCCCGCCCAGGCCAGCCCCCTGCTGCCGGCCGACGCCCCCCCCAGCTGGGTGTATTTCGTGCACTCCTTCGCCGCCGTCCCCAGCGATCCGGCCGTGACCACCGCCCAGGTGTGTTTCGCTGGAGAGCCGGTCACAGCAGCGGTATGGCACGGAGCCATCGGTGCCTGCCAATTCCACCCCGAAAAATCCGGCGCCCACGGGGAGGCGATCCTGCGCCGCTGGCTCAGCTGGCTGCAGACGCAGACCGCAACGCCGTGAGCCTGCGTCTCAGCGGCGGCCGCAAGCTGCAGAGCCCCAACGGCCAAACGGCCCGACCCACCCCCGCCCGGGTGCGGCTGGCCCTGATGAACATCCTGGCGGCAGAGCTGCCCGGCTGCCGCTGGCTCGATCTGTGCAGCGGCAGCGGCGCCATGGCCTGCGAGGCCCTGCAACGGGGCGCAGCCACGGTGGTGGCGGTGGAGCAGGACCGGGGCCATGCCGCCGTGGTGCGGGCCAACCTGGAGGCGGTGCGCGGCGGCTTGGCCGCCCAGCCGGCTGGGGTGAAGGTGGAGGTGGCGGTGCACGCCAGCGAGGTGGGGCGTTGGCTGCGCCGCCCCGGGGCGGTCGGCTTCGACCTGATCTATGCCGACCCGCCCTACGCCGCCGACCTCTATGCCGTGATTGCGGGGGGCGTGGCCAGGGGGCCATGGCTCAAACCGGCTGGCACCCTGGTGCTGGAGTGCAGCTCAGCCGCAATCCCGGCGATCGCATCCCTGCCGGGGGGCTGGCAGCTGCGGGATCAGCGCCGCTACGGCAGCACCAGCCTGCTGTTGCTGCAGCAGCCGTTCAGCTGTCGAGCATCGAACCACGCCGGTACTGGTTCCAGGCCGCTACAAACAGGCCCATCAGGGTTACCGGAATGAGACCGAGCACGATGCCGCAGAGCAGGGGTTCGATCATGGGGTTGCCGAGACGCCGGACACGCCACAATTGTTCCACGTCCAGGCCCGGGGGGTGCCCTTTCGTTACAGCCCCGCCGATCCGCCTCGCCGCCCGTCCGTGACCGCTCCTCCCACCTCCAGCGGCACCAGCGCCGCCCCCAACCTCTCCCGCGGCCTGGTGGCCGGCCTGGTGCTCGCCGCCGCCGCCGCCTGCATCGTGCTGGTGCTGTTGGTGCTGCCGGGGGCCCGCAGTGATCCCTACACGCGCCAGACCCTCGAGCTGCAAGGCTCGGTTGAACATGGCGCCCTGCTGTTCCGGCTCAATTGCGCCGGCTGCCACGGCATCGCCGCCCAGGGCCTGGTGGGGCCAGACCTCCATGGCGTGGCCGAACGCAAAAACCAGCGCCAGCTGATCCAGCAGGTGGTGAGTGGCCGCACGCCGCCCATGCCCCGCTTCCAGCCCGAGCCCCAGGCCATGGCCGACCTGCTGGCCTATCTCAACGGCCTGGTGTGACCTGCGGCCCCGACCCTGCCCCGCTGGTGGTGGTGCTGGTGGAGCCAGCCGGGCCGCTCAATGTGGGCAGCATCGCCCGCCTCTGCGCCAATTTCGGCGTGGCCGAGTTGCGCCTGGTGGCCCCCCGCTGCGATCCCACCGGGGAGGAGGCGCGCCGGATGGCCGTGCATGGCGCCGGCATGCTCGAGCGGGCCCGCCTCTTCCCCACCCTGGCCGCCGCCCTGGCCGACTGCCGCCGGGTGGTGGCCAGCAGCGGACGCTGCAGTGGCGAACCCCTGCCGCTGCACGACCCGGCCACGGCCCTGGCCTGGCTGCGGCAACCGGCCAGCAGCGCCGCCACAGCCCTCTCGCCCCTGGCCCTGGTGTTCGGCCGCGAGGACCACGGCCTCAGCAACGAGGAACTGCTCCAGGCTGGCCGCCTGCTCTGTATCGGCACGGCCGGCAGTTACGGCTCCCTCAACCTCGCCCAGGCGGCGGCGATCGTGCTGCACCAGTGGCAACAGCTGGGCCACCCCCACCCAGCAAGCCCACCGCCAAGCCTGCCGCCCAGGCCGCCCAGCCCCCGGGGGCCCGACCCCTGTGAGCGCGCCAGCCTGGAGGGGATGCTCACCGATGCCGAAGCCCTGCTGCTGGAGGTGGGCTTTCTCTATCCCCACACCGCCGCGGCCCGCATGGCCAAGCTGCGGGCCCTGCTGCAGCGATCCCAGCCCGGCGATGGCGAGGTGGCCCTGCTGCGGGGCATGGTGCGGCAGCTGCGCTGGGCCAGCCAGCGCCCGGGGGGCCGCCCTGGCCAGACCCCTTAGCGTCGGGTCACCTCCACACCAGGTGCCTTGACCGCCGGACGTCCGCCCCGCACCCCCCGCAGCCGCTGGGGCCAACCCCTGCGGCTGATGCTGCGCCTGGCCGTGATGGGGGTAGGGCTGGGGGTGATCGCCGGCACGGCCCTGCGCCTGCTGGCCCCCCACCTGGTGCAGGGCGCCATCCAGGACGCCGCCGCCACCACCACCACCGACCCCAGCGGACTCAGCCCCACCCAGGGGCTGCAGCCTGGCCGCTTCGAGCCCCGCAGCGAACTCACCGCCCTCAGCCAGCAGTGGCAACAGCTGGCGGCGGCCCAGAAGGACCTCAAGGCCACCGCCTTCCTGCTGGTGCTCGACGACGGCCGCTATGCCCAGCTGGAGCCCGACCTGGCGATGCCGGCGGCCAGCTCCATCAAAACTCCGATCCTGTTGGCCGCCCTGGAGGACGTGGATGGCGGCAAGCTGCGTTGGAACCAGCCGCTGCAACTCACCAAGGACCTGGTGGGCGGCGGTGCGGGCTGGATGGCCAGCAAGCCGATCGGCACGCGCTTCCCCTTCTTTGAAGCCGCCACCGAGATGATTCGGGTAAGCGACAACAGTGCTACCAACCTGCTGATCCAGCAGCTGGGGGGCAAGGCCACCCTCAACCCCCGCTTCCAGGCCATGGGCCTCAACGCCACGGTGGTGAACAACTGGCTGCCTGACCTCGACGGCACCAACACCTCCAGCAGCCGCGATCTGGCCCGCTCGATCGCCCTGGTCGACACCGGCACCATGCTCAGCCCGCCCGCCCGCGACCTGTTCCGCGAAATCATGGGCACCTCCCGCACCGACACCCTGATCCCCCTGGGGCTGCTGCGCGGTCTCGGCAAGGACAGCGCCGATCCGAATGCCGAACTGCTCAGCTACGGCATCACCGTCTACAACAAAACCGGCGACATCGGCATCGCCTACGCCGATGCGGCCCTGGTCCACCTCCCCACCGGCCAACGGGCCGTGGCGGCCTTCATGGTGAAGGGCCCCTTCAACGACCCCCGCTCCGCCGATCTGATCCGCGCCATGGCCGGTGCTGTCGCCAAAACCCTGGTGGGCCCCAAATGAACCAGCTCCCCATGCTTCTCCCCCTCCTGCTCAGCAGCGCGGCCCTGGCGATCACCCCGGCCGCACCCCAGGCCACTGCCCAGACCAATACCCAGCCCAGTACCCAGGCCAGCCAGCCGGCGCTGCGCCGCCAGACGGTGGCCCCCCTGCCCGGCGGGCTCGACGCCGTGCTGGTGGTGAACGACAACAACCCGGAGCTGATCAGCGGGCCCGGCATCCTGATCTCCACCTTCCCCGCCACGGGCGAACGGCTGCCCCAGGCCCACCTCGATGTGGCCCTGAACGGCCGCTTCGACCTGTTCAGCCACCACGTGTTCGCCGGCAAGCCCGATACCCTCAATTCCACCCTCTGGCTGGCGGTGGTGGCCCAGCCGCGGGGCGATCAACCGGTGCAGCTGCGGGTGCTGGGCGGCTCCACCGCCCTCTCCCAGTCGCTCGATCCGGCCATGGCGGGAGCCCCCTTCCTGCCGCTGCCCCCCCTGCTGGCCGAGAGCACCAGTCCGGCCTGGGCGGGTCCGGGCAGCCGGGTGGCCACCGAACTGTTGATGCGACAACCCAGCCCGGAAATCCCCAGGGGCTGGACCCTGGCCGCCGGCGAGGTGAGCACCCTGCTGGTGCTGCCCCTGCCGGTGCGGGGTCTCGATCCCCTGCTCAATGGCCGCAACCTGCAACTGCGCCTGGAGAGCGATGGTCCGGTGAGCCTCGCCACCCTGGCCGCCTTCGGCGACAACGACACCCCGCCGCCGCCGGAGACCTGGGCCGCCATGCTCGACGGCCCCCTCAGCCCCAAGGAGCACCAGCCCACACCCCGCGGGGCCCCGGGCCGGATCATCTACTCCCGCGTCAGCGGCGTGCAGGAGGGCAGCGTCTGGCGCGGCACGATCACCGACCCCGGCCAGGGCTGGCTGAGCACCACATCGGCACCGATCTCCTGGCCGATCGCCTCCCTGGAGCGGGGCACCCTGGGCACCGGCCAGGTGCAGACCGCCGAGCTGCAGGCCCTCTATCCCGGCACCGCCTGGGCCGCCCATGGCAATTACGGCATCGAATACGACCTCACCATCCCCCTGCGCAACACCACTGCCAAGCCAGTGCAGCTGCAACTGGCCCTGGAATCCCCCATCAAGGGCGACCGGGATGAGGGCGGCTTGCGCTTCAACGTCACCCCCGCCCAGGCGGTGATGTTCCGCGGCCCGATCGAGGTGAGCGGCCTGGATGGTCCTGGAGGCCGCCCCTCCGCCCGGCGCCGCTTCCACCTGGTGCAGCGCGCCGGCGACCGGGGGCCAGCCCTGGGCACCGTGAGCCTGGCCCCCGGTGCCAGCCGCAACCTGCGGGTGCGGCTGATCTACCCGGCCGATGCCACCCCCCCCCAGGTGCTCAGCCTGTTGCCCATGACTCCGGCCGAGGCAGCGGGACCAGCTGTGAAACAATCGGCCCAACCGACCGCCCCCTCCCTCTGATGCCAGCTCGCCAGCGCAGGGTCTATCCCTTCACCGCGATCGTGGGCCAGGAGGAGATGAAGCTGGCCCTGCTGCTCAACGTGATCGATCCGCGCATTGGCGGCGTGATGATCATGGGGGACCGGGGCACGGGCAAGAGCACCACGATCCGCGCCCTGGCCGACCTGCTGCCGGAGATCGACGTGGTGGCCGGCGACCCCTACAACAGCTCCCCCAGCGACCCCG
>JAGYNF010000071.1 GCA_018400215.1 Cyanobium sp. M55B138
GGGCTGCCGCTGAGCTCAAGCCAGCCGCGCAGCTTGCCGGGATTGAGCAGACCGGCCGGGTCGTAGTCGGCCTTGGCAGCCACTTGGTCGGCATCGACCACCCCCAGGCCGCCGTCTTCGACGGTGCTCATGTGGGGGTTAAAGATCACAGCACCGGCCTGGCGCAGTTGGGCCATTAGCTGCTGCAGCGGCGCCTCCCCCTGCCAGCGCAGCAGCGGCAGGGCGGCCAAGCGCACGGCCCCCTGCTGGCGCACCGCCTCCAGGTGCCAGAGCAGGGCATCGCCCCACTGGCGGCTGATCTCCTCCAGCAGCGGGGCTTCGGGTTGGGGCAGCAGCAGCTGCAGGTAGGTCCAGCCCGGCACCTGGGCCCGCCAGTGCAGGGTGGTGTGGTTCCAGCAGAGCTCCCGCAGGGGCAGGCCCCGGCTCTGCCCCTGGGGCGCCTGCCACACCAGCTCACCGCCACGGGCCGCCAGCCAGGCCGGCAACACCTCCAGGGCATCGGGGGCCGCCAGCAGCAGCAGGCGATGGTCCCCCGCCGCCGCCGGGCAGCCGGCTGGCCAGGGGGAACGGGCGGCGATCGGCGCCTCCAGCAGGGTGAGGCCATTGAGCAGCAGGGCCGTGGCCCCCAGGGCCTGCGCCGCCGCCACGGCCGCCCCCCAGCTGGCAAAGCCCACCACCAGCTGCTGCCAGGCCACGGCCTCACTGGTGGGCAGGCGCAGGGCGGTGAGGATGCCGTTGCAGCCATAGGCGTGGTTGAGCGGCGCACTGGCAACGGCATCCAGCCGCAACAGCCGCGGCTCCGGTTCCACCGTCACCACCTCCAGGCCCAGCAGGTTGCCGGGATCGCGCAGGAAGCCCCAGCGCAGCGAGCCGATGCCGCCGGATCCACCGGCGAGGAAGCCGCCCACCGTGGCACTGCGGTAGGTGCTGGGCAGCAGGCGCAGGGCCCGGCCATGGGGGGCGAGCTGCTGGTCGATGGAGGCCAGCACGGCGCCGGCCTCCACCTCGATCACGCCGCTGCCCGCCTCCACAGCGCGCAGCCGATCCAGGCCGGTGAGCTCCAGCACCACCCCACCGGCCAGGGGCACACACTGGCCGTAGTTGCCGGTGCCGGCCCCCCGCAGGGTGAGGGGCACGCCGGCCCGGGCACAGGCCCCGGCCACCAGCTGCACCTGGGCCACCGTGCGGGCACCCACCACCAGTTGGGCCCGCTGGCCGCTGAAACGGGGCACCAGCACGGGGGAGTAGTCGTAAAAATCGCGGGAGAGGCGCTCCAGCTCGGCCGGCTGCTCCGCCGTGGTGAAGCGAAGCTGGCCATCGAGGTGCTGCAACTCCTCGGCCAGGCGGGCGATGGTGGCCGGGCTGGGGCGGGGCGGCAGGGAGGGCACGGCAAAAGGCGAGAGATCAGGCCATGCTGGCGGCCCACAGGGCAGGCGGCTCCTGGCCCGCCGGCGGCGGCAGCCAGATGCCGCCCCGCAGCACCCGCCGCTGGGGACTGCGGGCCAGCAGCTCGGTCCAGTTGGCGGCATTGAGCAGCACCAGATCCGCCGGCGCCCCCTCCCGCACCAGGCCATCCCAGGCCAGGCCCAACAGCCGGGCCGGGGCAGTGCTGAAGGGGGCCAGCCCCTGGCGCTGGCCGGGCCAGAGATGGCTGGTGAGGGGCACGAGCCGCAGCAGTTCAACCGGGTCGAAGTCGCCGCCCGGATACCAGGGATCCTGCACGTTGTCGCCGCCCAGGGCCACCGTGACACCGGCCCGCTGCAGGGTGTGGATCGGGGCCTGCACCCGCAGCAGCGGCGTGCGTCCAGGGCGACGCCCCAGCAGCCAGAGATTGGTGAGCGGCAGGGCCACCACGGCCAGCTCGGCATCGGCCAACTGTTCCGCCACCTGCTCCAACCGGCGCTCGCCCAACAGCGCCAGGCTGGCGGCATGGCTGCAGGTGAGCGGCACGGCGCTGCGCAGCTGCTGCACCACCGACAGCAACAGGCGCACCCCCCGGGCCGGCTGGGCATCGGCCTCGTCGATGTGCAGGTCCACGGCGGTGCCGAGCCGTTCGGCCAGCCCCAACAGGAACTGCAGGGCCTCCCGGTCGTTGCGGCCGTGGCCATAGGGCGGCCCCAGCACGCCGCCGAGCAGGCCACCGCGATCGGCCACCCAGCGGGCCAGCTCCTCCCCCTCGCCGCTGGCCCAGTGGGCCAGCGGCACCAGGGCCACCAACTGCAGGTCCACCCGGCCGGCCCAGCGCTGGCGCAGCTCCAGCAGGGCCTCCCAACTGGGCCGGGCCCCGGGGCCACCGCTGTCAATGTGGCTGCGCATGGCCCGCAAACCATGGCGCCAGGCCCGCTCCAGGGCCGCCTCGCCCCGCTGCAGCACCAGCTCCTGGCTGCGCGTTTCCGCCTCCCGCCGGTTCTGGGCCAGGGCCCCGGCCAGGGTGCCGGCCCGGTTGGGGTAGGCCTCGGCGGTGAAGCACTTGTCGAGGTGGGCATGGGGCTCCACCAGCGGGGTGAGGGCCAGTGGCAGGGGGCCTGTGGCGGTGGGCAGGGGGCGCAGGGCGGTGATGCGGCCCTGGCGATGCTCCAGCTCCAGGGCCACCAGCCCGTCGCCATCCCCCACCGGCCAGCCCGCCAGGCTCGGATCCAGCAGGCAGCGGGGCAGGCGCAGGCGCAGGCGCCCGGCCGGGGCTGCATCGCCAGGGGCGATCACGGCTGCTCCTCGCTGAGGCCGGCCTGCACGATCACCAGCTGGCCCGCCCCCCCCACCACCGTGGCGGTGAAGCGGGGCAGCGCCCAGCCCATCAGCGCGGCACCCCCAAACTCCGTGCGATACACGCTCATCACCCCAAAATTGCGGCGCCGGGTGTGGCGCCCCACCTGGGCGCCGATCGCCCGGCGCTGGGCCTGGATCAGGCGGGGGCAGTCCCGCAACGCCAACCGCACCAGGGAGGGCAACACCGAGCCGCGGCACACCTCCGCCTCAATCACATCCACCAGCTGGTCGGAAGCAAACGTCTCAAACTGATCCGGACCGGGATTGGTGAACACCAGCCCTGCACCCCCCAGCGACGCCAGCAGCGCAGCGACGCACCAGCCAGGTCGAAGCGCAGACAAACCGATCGGGAGGGCGGGGTGCATTGGTACATTGGCACCGCACCACGGCGGGCGTCGCCAAGTGGTTAAGGCAGCGGCTTGTGGCGCCGCTATTCGGGGGTTCGAATCCCCTCGCTCGCCCTTTTGTTCCCCTGCCCTGCTCCCCTGCGCAGCGGTAGCCACATCCCATCCCCCCCGGGCCTAGCTCGGGGGCGGCTCCATCACCAGGGCATCCAGCAGCCTGTCGCCACCGCTGCGCACCGGGTCGCTGCACACCAATCCGGTGGCCGCGGCGACGGCGGCCATGGCGCCAGCGGCAGCGGCGTCATCCAGGTGGGCGGTGTTGAGGGCCACGGCCCGCACCCGGGGCCTCTGGCCATCGGGTCGCCCCAGGGCGGCCAGGGCCTCCACCGCCGCGATCAGCTCCGGCAGGGGCGGCAGCGGCAGGGCGGGCAGACCCTTGATATGGCGCTGGCCGGCCCGGTGCACCAACAGCAGATCGGTGGGCTGGCTGCCCCGCAGCAGCGGCAGGGGGGCGGTGGAGCCGGGATGGGCCAGGGAACCCTGGCCCTCCACCAGCAGCAGCCCCGATGGGTCCAGGTCGGCGCCGGCCGCCAGCACCGCCGCCTCCACGGCGCCGGCGGCGTAGTCGACCCGCACCGCATCGAGGGCCACACCGCCGCCACTGATCAGGATGCCGGCCTGGCCGGTGCCCACAAAGCGGGCGGCCAGGCCCCGGCGCGCGGCGGCGGCGGCGAGCTCCAGGCAGGCGCTCATCTTGCCCACGGCCATGTCAGACCCCAACGCCAGCAACCGCCGGCAGGGCAGGGCCGCCGCCCGGGCCGTGGCCACCACCAGGTCGTCGGGCTCGCGGCGCAGGTCCCAGATCCAGGCCGGATCCCGCCGCAGGGCCGCCAGCTCCGGATCGGCAGCGATGCGGCTGTGCAGACCACTGGCCACGCTCAGCCCCGCCCGCAGCGCCGCCGCCACGGCGTCCCGCACCGGCCCTGGCAGCCGGCCGCCGGAGGGGGCCAGCCCCACCACCGCCACCTCGGGCCGATGCGCCAACGCCTGCTCCAGTGAGCCCACCACTGGCACATCCCGGGGGATGCCCGTGAGCTGCCGCAAGGAGCGGCCGGCATGGGCCGGATCCACCACCGCCACGATCGGGCCGGGGCGGTAGCGCAGCATCGCCAGGCCGGTCTTGCCGGAGAGATCGGTGAGGCCGCCGTGCAGCAGCACCACCACCCGCTGGTCGGGGCTCAGCATGGCGCCCCCGGCCGACCCACCACCCCCAGGCCGGGCCTGGCGGCCGGCCGCAGCACATCGCCCCGCAGCTCGGGGCCCTCGAAGGGGTCGTCCAGCAGGTTGAGGTGGCTGTCGAGGTCGGGCCAGCACACCAGCGGCAGCAGCTGGGCGGCGGCGCCATTGAGCAGGGCACCGTCGGAGTAGCAGCCCAGCATCAGCGCCAGGCCGAGTCGCCGGGCCGTCTGGGCCATCAGCAACGCCTCGGTGAGCCCACCGCTCTTCATCAACTTGATGTTCACCCCCTCCACATGGGGGGCCAGCCGCCACAGATCGGCCAGATCCCAACAGCTCTCATCGGCCACCAGCGGCAGGGGGGCCAGGGGCGCCAGGGCGGCAAAACCGGCCGTGTCGGCCTCCGGATCGAGCTGGGGGGCCAGGGGCTGCTCCAGCAGCACCACCCCGGCCTGGGCCAGCGGCTCCAGCATGGCCTTGGCGGTGTCGAGATCCCAGCCGCCATTGGCATCCACCTGCAACTCGCAGCCCCGACCGGTGCGCTGGTGCTGCCGCGCCAGGGCGTCAGCCACCACCGCCAGCAGGGCCAGGTCGTGGCCCACCCCCTCGGGACTGCCCAGCTTGAGCTTGATGCGGGTGGCTGGCAGCTCGCTCCACCAGCGCTCGAGCCGCGCCACCACAGCCCCGGGCTCCCCCAGCCCCAGGGTGACGCTGGTGGCGACACACACCCCCGGATCCAGGCCCCAGAGCCGGTGCAGCGGCAGGCCCAGCCGCTGGCCCCACCAGTCGTGCAGGGCCAGGTCCAGCCCGCAACGCGCCGGGGGGCTGAGCTGGGCCAGCCACGGATCCCAGGCCTGGCGGGGCTCGGGAGCCAGGCCGCAGAGCCGGGGCGCAACGCTCTCCAATTCAGCGGCGATGGCATCGGTGCTGAAGGCGCGGTGGCCGGTTTCGAAGCCGCCGGTCTCGCCGCGGCCCACCAGGCCGTCGTGCTCGACGCTCACCAACAGATGCTCCACCGCGCTGGTGCTGCCGCGGCTGATCGCCAACGGCACGGCCTTGGTGAGGGGGAAGCGGCGCAGACGCAGGCGCATGGGAAAGGGGCGAAACGGGAGGTGCCCGCTGGGCTCAAGCTGGCACAGCCTGGCCGGCGCGTCAGCTTGGCCGCAGCCTGGCCGCGCCATGGCCGAAACTGAGGCCATGACGGCGACCCTCTCCCAGCGCGGCAGCTACTGGATCACCACCTTCGGCTGCCAGATGAACAAGGCGGATTCCGAGCGCATGGCCGGGATCCTGGAAGTGATGGGCTACCACGCGGCGCCGGCCGAGCTGGAGGCCGATCTGGTGCTCTACAACACCTGCACGATCCGCGACAACGCCGAACAGAAGGTGTACAGCTACCTGGGCCGCCAGGCCCAGCGCAAGCGCCTCAACCCCCACCTCACCCTGGTGGTGGCCGGCTGCGTGGCCCAGCAGGAGGGCGAGTCGCTGCTGCGGCGGGTGCCCGAGCTGGATCTGGTGATGGGGCCCCAGCACGCCAACCGCCTCGATGTGCTGCTGGCCCAGGTGGAGCAGGGCCAGCAGGTGGTGGCCACCGGTGAGCACCACATCCTCGAAGACATCACCACCGCCCGCCGCGACAGCTCGGTGTGCGGCTGGGTGAATGTGATCTACGGCTGCAACGAACGCTGCACCTACTGCGTGGTGCCCGCGGTGCGGGGCCAGGAGCAATCCCGCCTGCCCGAGGCGATCAAGCTGGAGATGGAGGGCCTGGCGGCACGCGGCTTCAAGGAGATCACCCTGCTGGGCCAGAACATCGACGCCTACGGCCGCGACCTGCCCGGCATCACCCCGGAGGGCCGCCGCGCCCACACCCTCACCGATCTCCTTCACCACGTGCACGACGTGGCGGGGATCGCGCGGATCCGCTTCGCCACCAGCCACCCGCGCTACTTCACCGAGCGGCTGATCGATGCCTGCGCCGACCTGCCCAAGCTGTGCGAACACTTCCACGTGCCCTTCCAGAGCGGCGACGACGCCGTGCTCAAGGCGATGGCCCGCGGCTACACGGTGGATCGCTACCGCCGCATCGTCGAGCGCATCCGCGAGCGCATGCCCGATGCCGCGATCAGCGCCGATGTGATCGTGGCCTTCCCGGGCGAAAGCGACGCCCAATACCGCCGCACCCTCGATCTGATCGAGGAGCTCGGCTTCGATGCGGTGAACACCGCCGCCTACTCGCCGCGCCCCAACACCCCCGCCGCCACCTGGCCCGACCAGCTCCCCGAAGCGGTGAAGGTGGAGCGGCTGCGGGAGCTCAATGCCCTGGTGGAGCGCAAGGCCAAGGAGCGCAGCGCCCGCTACGCCGGCCGCACGGAGCAGATCCTGGTGGAGGGCCGCAACCCCAAGGATCCCGCCCAGGTGATGGGCCGCACCCGCACCAACCGCCTCACCTTCTGTGCGGGTGAGCGGGCCGACGGCACGGCCCTCCAACCCGGCGATTTGGTGAACGTGAGGATCGAGCAGGTGCGAGCCTTCTCCCTGGGCGGCAAACTGGCCTGACCTTTTTGCCCGGCGCCCCTGGCGCCTGGGTGCACGGCCCGCAATGACTGCCAGTCCCATCCGCGTCGGCCTGATCTTCGGCGGGGCCTCCGGCGAGCATGCCGTGTCGATCCGCTCGGCCGCCACCGTGGCCCGGGGCCTGCGCGGCGGCGCCAATGCCAGCCGCTTCGAGGTGCGGTGCTTTTACATCGACCGCCAGGGCCGCTGGTGGGGCCCGGAACTGGCTGACGCGGTGCTGGAGCAGGGCACACCGGCCAGCCCCAGCCAACTGGCCGCAGCCCTGCAGCAGGCAAGCCTGGAGGCGGAGAGCCGGGGGCTGGCGGCCCTGCCGGCCGGCGCCCTGGCGGTGGAGGTGTGGTTCCCGGTGCTGCATGGCCCCAACGGTGAGGACGGCACCATCCAGGGGCTATTCAGCCTGATGCAGGTGGCCTACGTGGGTTCGGGGGTGCTCGGCTCGGCCGTGGGCATGGACAAACAGGCCATGAAGGCCGCCTTCGCCGCCGCCGGCCTGCCCCAGGTGCCCTATGCCTGCGTGAATGCCAGCGAGCTGGAGGCCGATCTGGATGATCTGCTGGAGCGGCTGGAGCAGCAGCTGGGCTACCCCTGTTTTGTGAAGCCCGCCAACCTGGGCTCCTCGGTGGGGATCAGCAAGGCGTCAGACCGGGCCGCCCTGCTGGCGGGCCTGCGCACCGCCGCCGCCCTCGACCCCCGCATCGTGGTGGAGCAGGGCGTGGTGGCCCGGGAGCTGGAGTGCGCGGTGAAGGGCGGCGGCAGCGCGCCGCTGCAGGCCTCGGTGCTGGGCGAGATCTGCTTCGACGCCGACTGGTACGACTACGACACCAAATACAGCGAGGGCAAGAGCCACACCGTGATCCCGGCAGTGGTGCCGCCCGCCATCGGCGAGCGGGCGCGGGCCATGGCGATCCAGGCCTGCCGGGCGGTGCATGCCAGCGGCCTGGCACGGGTG
>JAGYNF010000072.1 GCA_018400215.1 Cyanobium sp. M55B138
TAGTGGTCGGCGGCGGGCCGCTCCACTCCCATCAGCCGGCAGCAGGCCAGACACACCCGCTCCAGATCAGCCAGCAGCTGGTCGTCGGCAACGAGCGGATCGTCGCCAGCCAGGGTGGTCGTATCACCTCCGTGACAGCCATCGACAGCTCCACGGCCGCCGCGCCAGCCCCTACACCCACCTCCACACCCGCCGCCAAACCCGCCGTGTCCCACGCCAGCGTTCCGGTCAACACCTACAAGCCGAAGAGTCCCTGCCTCGGCACGGTGACCAAGAACTACAGCCTGGTGGGCGAAGGGGCCATTGGCCGGGTGCAACACATCACCTTCGACCTCTCCGGCGGCGATCCCCAGCTCCAGTACGTGGAGGGCCAGAGCATCGGCATCATCCCCGAGGGCACCGACGCCAACGGCAAGCCCAACAAGCTGCGCCTGTATTCCATCGCCAGCACCCGCCACGGCGACGACATGGCCGGCAACACCGTGTCGCTGTGCGTCCGCCAGCTGCAGTACGAGAAGGACGGCGAAACCATCAACGGGGTGTGCTCCACCTACCTGTGCGACATCGAGCCCGGCACCCAGGTGAAGATCACCGGCCCGGTGGGCAAGGAAATGCTCCTGCCCGACGACGAGGAGGCCAACGTGATCATGCTGGCCACCGGCACCGGCATCGCGCCGATGCGCACCTACCTGCGCCGCATGTTTGAGCCCGCCGAGCGGGAGGCCAACGGCTGGAGCTTCCGCGGCAAGGCCTGGCTGTTCATGGGCGCCCCCAAGACCCCCAACCTGCTCTACGACGGCGACTTCGAGCACTACCAGAGCCAGTTCCCCGACAACTTCCGCTACACCAAGGCGATCAGCCGCGAGCAGCAGAACAGCAAGGGCGGCCGGATGTACATCCAGGACCGGGTGCTGGAGCATGCCGATGAGATCTTCGCGATGATCGAAGACCCCAAAACCCATGTGTACATCTGCGGGCTCAAGGGCATGGAGCCCGGCATCGACGAGGCGATGAGCGCCGCCGCCGAAGCCAAGGGTCTCAACTGGGCCGAGCTGCGCCCCGCCCTCAAGAAGGCCGACCGCTGGCACGTGGAGACCTACTGAAGCCCGCTGCTGCCCTGGGCGAGCCCGCCTTAACCAGGCGGGCTTTTTTTTGTTTCCCTCACAGAAACCGTCACAAACCACCCGGGGGGCTCGGCGCCACAACGGCGGCCCGTTAAACCTGATCCATCAGCGCCCCCTCCATGGAAGCCGTCCTCACCAACCCCCTCAGGGTGGGCCTGCGGCAGGAGCGGGTGATTCCACCCCAGTGCCTGGTGATCTTTGGCGCCAGCGGTGACCTCACCCACCGCAAGCTGGTGCCGGCCCTGTTCGAGCTCTACCGCCAGCGGCGCCTGCCCAGTGAGTTCGCCGTGCTCGGCTGCGCCCGCCGCCCCTGGAGCGACGAGGAGTTCCGCAGCCGCATGGCTGAGGCCCTGGCCGAGGAGGTGGCCCGCCATCCGGTGGCCTGGGAACAATTTGCGGCGGGGCTGTTCTACGAGCCGGTCGACCTGGAGGACCCCAGCTCGGTGGTGCGGCTGGGCCAGCGCCTCGAGGTGATCGACCGGCAGCGGGCCACCCGCGCCAACCGCACCTTCTACCTGTCGGTGTCGCCCAACTTCTACGGCAGTGGCTGCCGGGCCCTGGCCGCCGCCGGCCTGCTCAGCGACCCGAGCCGCAGCCGGGTGGTGATCGAAAAACCCTTCGGCCGCGACTACGGCAGCGCCCAGGAGCTCAACCGGGTGGTGCAGGCCAGCGCCCAGGAAAACCAGATCTTCCGGATCGACCACTACCTCGGCAAGGAGACGGTCCAGAACATTCTGGTGCTGCGCTTCGCCAACACGATCTTCGAGCCGATCTGGAACCGCAACTTCATCTCCAGCGTGCAGATCACTGCGGCCGAAACGGTGGGGGTGGAGGAGCGGGCCGGCTACTACGAGAGCTCCGGTGCCCTGCGCGACATGGTGCAGAACCACCTCACCCAGATGCTGGCCCTCACCACCATGGAGGCACCGGGCCGCTTCGACCCCGAGTCGATGCGCAACGAGAAAGCCAAGGTGCTGCAAGCCGCGCGGCTGGCGAACGAAGCAGAACCCTGGAAGTGTTGCGTGCGGGGCCAGTACGGCCCCGGCGGCTCCAGCACCCGCCCGATCGCCGGCTACCGCCAGGAGCCGGGGGTGAATCCCGAGAGCACCACGGAGACCTACGTGGCGATGAAGCTGTTCATCAACAACTGGCGCTGGCAGGGGGTGCCCTTCTACCTGCGCACCGGCAAGCGACTGCCCAAGCGGCTCTCCGAGGTGGTGCTCACCTTCCGGGAAGCACCGGTGCACCTGTTTGATGCCGCCGGCGGTGCCCCCACCCCCAACCAACTGATCCTGCGCATCCAGCCGGATGAAGGGGCCGAGTTCAAGTTTGAGGTGAAGGCCCCGGGCTCCGGCATGCGCAGCCGGCCGGTGGACATGGCCTTCTCCTACGACGACAGCTTCGGCGAACCCAGCGACGAGGGCTACGTGCGCCTGCTGGCCGACGCCATGCTGGGCGACCCCACCCTCTACACCCGCAGCGATGAGGTGGAGGCCGCCTGGCGGCTCTACACCCCGCTGCTGGAGCTGATCGAGGACGCCCCCGCCCAGCTGCCGGTGTACCCCTACGAGGCCCGCACCTGGGGTCCCGCCGCCGCCGACAGCCTGCTGGCCGATGACGACCTGGCCTGGCGTCGCCCCTAACGTTTCACCCCCTGCCCCCATGTCGACCCAGCTCACCCTCCAGGCCCCCCTCGCCCTGCCGCCCGCCGAGGTATCCAGCTATCTGGAGCGCCTCTGGAACCAGGATCTGGACAGCTCCCCCGGCGCCGCCACCTTCACCCTGGTGGTGTGGGAGGGCTCCTGGCTGGAGCAGCAACTGGTGCGCTGCGGCCGTCTGGATGGTCCGATCACCGGCCTGCTCAATGACACGGTGCTGGAGGCGGCCCGGGCGGCTGCGATCAGCTGCGGCCTGCCCCTGAGCACGGCGCCGATGGATCCCCAGCTGGCCTGGGCCATCGGCAACCTGGGCGGCGACCACCAGGCCCCCGACCTGCGGGGCCAGTTTGTGGAGGGGGCCATCAGCGCCCACATGCCCCGCCGGCTGATCACCCTGGCCCCCACCCTCGATGGCGGCAAACCCCTGGAAACCCTGGTGGCCGCCTACTGCCCCCTGCCGGAGGAGGGGGCGGGCGGTGCCGCCTGCGGCGATGTGGTGGTGCTGCGCGGCGGCACCGGCGCCCTGCGCCACAGCCTGGAGCTGGTGCAGCCGCTGATCAGCCCCGACCTGCCCTGCTGGGTGTGGTGGAACAGCAGCCTCGATGAGGCGCCGGAGGTGATGGCGGCCCTGGCCACCGGGCGGCGGCGCTTGGTGGTGGATTCATCCCTGGGTGATCCGCGCCGCTGCCTCGAGCTGCTGGTGGCCCGCATCGATGCGGGCCAGCCGATCAATGATCTCAACTGGCTGCGGCTGCGCAGCTGGCGCGAATCGCTGGCGATGGTGTTTGACCCACCGGCACGGCGGGATGCCCTCAGCCATGTGGTGCAGCTCGACCTCGACGTGGAGGGCAGCAACCCGGTGAAGGGCCTGTTGCTGGCCGCCTGGCTGGCTGACCGGCTCGGCTGGCACCTGATCTCCACCTACGCGGTGGACGACAACGGCGCCGGCCAGGGCATCGGCGCCGAATTTGAGCGCACCGATGGCCAGACCGTGCGCTTCCGCCAGATGCCGGTGCCGGTGGGGGTGCCCAAAACCCATCCCGGGGCGATGGTGGGCCTGCGGCTGATCTGCCAGAGCAGCCAGGGCTCACCCCTGTGCGTGATCCTCTGCTCCGAATCGGGCGGCTGCATGCGCCTGGAATCGGGCGGCATGGCCAGCATGGAACTGGCCGAGGAGGTGGTGCCGCTGCCCAACGAGAGCGAGGAGATGGAGATGGCCCGCCTGCTCTCCGGCGGCCATGATTCCACCAGCCCCCTGCTGGCGGCCGCCGCCCCGATCGCCGCCAAACTGCTCCCCTGAGAACCCTGCCGCCTTGGCCTGTGTGATCGCCGCCCCCTGCAGCGGCAGCGGCAAGACCCTGCTCTCGCTGTGCCTGGCGGCCTGGGCCCGCCAACGGGGCCTGGGCCTGCAGGCCTTCAAGGTGGGACCCGACTACCTCGACCCCCAGCTGCTCAGCCGGGTGAGTGGCCGCGCCTGCCGCAACCTCGACCCCCTGCTGTGCGGGCCGGAGTGGGTGCAGCGCTGCTTCCACTGGCACGGCAGCCGGGCCAACCTCGCCCTGGTGGAGGGGGTGATGGGCCTGTTCGATGGCCGCGGCCCCAGCAGTGAGGGCAGCTCGGCGGCGGTGGCCGACCAGTTAGGGCTGCCGGTGGTGCTGGTGGTGGAGGCGTCGCGGCAGGCGGGATCCCTGGCGGCGCTGGTGCGGGGCTTCCGCGACCACGGCCCACCAGCTGTGCGGCTGGCCGGCGTGGTGCTCAACCGGGTGGGCAGCCCACGCCACCACGCCCTGCTGGCCGAGGCCCTGGAGAGCATCGCCGTGCCCCTGCTGGGGGTGCTGCCGCACCACCCGAGCCTGGAGCTGCCGGCACGCCACCTGGGGCTGCTGCCACCGGGGGAACTGCACGACCTCGAACAGCGCCAGGGCCAGTGGGCCCAGCTGGCCGTCCAGCACCTGGATCTCAAGCAGCTCGAGCCGCTGCTGGCACCGCCCGCGCCCCACCCCGGTGCCGAGGATCCGATCCGCTGGTGCCTGCGGGAGCAGCTCCCCCCGGCCCATGAGCAGGCGCCGCTGCCGGTGGCGATCGCCAGCGATGCCGCCTTCCATTTCCGCTACCCCGAGGCCGGCGAGCTGCTCACGGCGGTGGGGCTGGAGCCGGTGGTCTGGAGCCCCCTGGCCGACGAACCCCTGCCAGATGGCTGCCGGGCCGTGCTGCTGCCGGGGGGCTACCCGGAGCTGCATGCCGCCCAGCTGGCGGCCAGCCAGCGCAGCCTCGGGGCCCTGCGCCAGGCAGTGGCGAGGGGGCTGCCGCTGGTGGCGGAATGTGGCGGTCTGCTGCTGCTGGGCCAGCAGTTGCACGATCCCCAGGGGGTGTCCCACACCATGGCGGGTGTGTTGCCCTTCCAGGCGGCACGGGGCGGCCTCAGCCTCGGCTACCGCCAGGCCACCGCCGCCAGCGATGGCCTGTTGCTGCGCCGGGGCGAGCGGGTGCTGGGCCACGAATTCCATCGCTGGCAGTTGCAGTGCGTGGCCGGGGCGGAGCGGCTGTGGCAGGTTGAGGGTTGGGGCTGTGAGCCAAGACCGGAAGGATGGACAACGCCGAACGTGCACGCCAGTTGGCTGCATCTCCATTGGGCGGGATGCCCGGTGATTCCCTCGCGCCTGGCCGCCGCGGCCAAGCGCGCCGCGCCGCTGCAGATGAACGGCGCTTCGTGCAACCCAGTGCCCCCCGCCAGGCCGGCAACCCTGAGCGCTGGAGGCTGCTCGTGAACGGCCAGGTGCAGGGGGTGGGTTACCGGGCCGCCTGCTGCGGCCAGGCGCGGGCGTTGGGGCTGGCTGGCTGGGTGCGCAACCTGGCCGATGGCTCGGTGGAGGTGCAGGCCGAGGGCAACCCCCAGCAGCTGGCCGAACTGCGGCTCTGGTGTGAGCGGGGGCCGGCCCTGGCCCAGGTGACTGGGGTGGCGATGACCGCCATGGGCAGCACCGGCGACGACTGGTTTGAGGTGCGCCGCTGATGGGCACTCTTCTGGCTGAACTGGCCGCCTTCGGGCTGGCGGTTGGTTTTTCACCGCTGCACATCGCCCTGCTGCTGCTGTTGCTGCTGGGCCCCAGGCCCCTGCAGCGGGGCGGCTGGTTTGTGCTGGGCTGGCTGCTCACCACCGCCGCCGCCGTGGCGCTGCTGCTCACCGTGGGCCACGGCCTGGTGCTCACGATGGAGCAGGGCAGCACCCACCGCACCGGCCTCGACCTGCTGGCCGCCGGGGCCCTGCTGGGGCTGGGCCTCAAGGAGCTGCTGAGTCGCGAGGAGGAGAACCAGCCGCCGGGCTGGACCACCAAGCTGGAGAACTTCTGCGCCCTGCCCCTGCCCCTGCTGCTGGGGGTGAGTGCCCTGGTGGAGTTGGCCAGCCCCGACGACCTCTTCCTCCTGGCCAAAACCGCCAGCAGCCTGCTGGCGGCAAACCTGGGCCGCGGCAACGAACTGCTCGGTGCCGTGGTGTTCACCCTGGTGAGTGGGCTGCTGCTGCTGCTGCCACTGCTGGGATTGTTGCTGGTGGGCCCCGAGCGGGTGCTGCCGCTGCTGCGCAATGGCAAGCAGTGGCTGTTCGCCAAGGGCGACCTGCTGGTGGGCCTGGTGAGCATCGGCCTGGGCCTCTACCTGGGCTGGCAGGGGATCGAGGGCCTGCAACTGGGGGCAGCCCTGGCCTAGGGATCGGCGCTGAGCCAGGCCTGCCAGCGCTGGCCATCCAGGGCGTCACGGCCCGGGCCGCTGCCGGCCATCAGGGTCACCGCCTCGCGGGCCCGACTCACCGCCACATACACCAACTGGCGCCGCAACACCGGATCGCTCGGCCAGAACACGTCGTCGGCGACAAAGACCTCACCGAAGCTGCTGCCCTGGCTGCGGTGCACACTCAGCACCGCAGCCGGCCCCAGCGAGGCAAAGGCATCGCGCACCAGGAAGAAGCGCCGCCATAAGGCCCGTGCCGCCCCCTTGCCCTCCCTGGCGGCGGCGGCACGGGCCCCGTTGCGGAGGCGCTGCAACACGGCATCGAGCCGGCCCCGCTCGGGACTGCCCAGGGGCGGCAGCAGGCGCAGCTGCAGCTGGGTCTCGCCGGCCTCCACCCCGGCCACCAGGGTGTCGATCACGGGGGCGTCGTCAACACCGAAATCGGCCAGGTCGCAGCGCTCGGGGGTGACGTCACGCACCACCAGCTCCCGGTTGGAGCCCAGCACCATGTCCGGCTCCTCGGCGGCCTCCGCCCCCTCGCGGCAGGCAGGGGCCATCACGGCCGCGCGGCTGATCAGCACCTCACCGGGCAGCACCGGCAGCTGGTCGGCCATGGCGCCATGCAGGGCACGGCGGGCAATGGGCACCAGCTGCTCCAGGGTGCGGTTGGTGTAGCAGAGGATCCGGGCCAGGTCGGGGTTGTCGGTTTCGGCGCTGCGCCGCAGGGCGGCCTGGGCCTGCTGCAGCCAGGCCCGCCGCTCCAGCACCGCCACCATGCCGGCACTGCTGCGCACCGGCGCCAGCAGCGGCGGTGGCCGGCAGGGCAGGGCCTGCTCGCGGATGCCCTGGGCCAGGCGCAGCACCGGGCCCTGGTGCCGCACCACCTCGGTGAGGGCCGCGGTCACGGCCCGGCCCATGGAAAACACCGCGCTCTCAGCCTCACCCACCGGCGGCAGCTGGGCCGGATCCCCCACAAACACCAGCCGGGTGCGGAAGGGATGGGCGCAGCGCAGGCTGATCTCCAGCAGCAGCCCATCCACCATCGAGGCCTCATCGACCAACACCAGGCCCAGGTGCTCGAGGGCCATCGCGGTCTGCTCGGTCTCCTCGCAGCGCTCCAGATCGCCCTGGCGTTTGAGCTTGAGGCGCAGCAGGCGGTGAATGGTGGAGGGATACCAGGGGGGCGACAGCCCCGCGCTGGCGAGCTGGAGCCGCAACACCCCCACCGCCTTGTGGGTGGGGGCCACCACGGTCCAGCAGAGGCCGGCGGCCTCCACCTGGCCCAGCAGGCGGCTGGAGAGGAAGGTCTTGCCCGTGCCGGCATAGCCGCTCAGCACAAAGGGGCTGCC
>JAGYNF010000073.1 GCA_018400215.1 Cyanobium sp. M55B138
ACCGGCTATCCCCTGGGCCTGAAAGGAGAGGCCATCTCCATTGAGGCGCGAATCATTGCCGTGGCCGACGTACTCGATGCCCTGATCAGTAGTCGCCCGTATAAGCAACCCTGGACTATTGAGGCGGCCATTGATGAGTTGGACAGGCTGGTGGCCAGTGGCAAATTCGATGCTGACTGCGTCGCCGCAGTCAAGCGGCACCAGCACGACATCTTGGCCATCCGTGATCGCTTCAACGACCCATGAGGGCCCCGCACACAAAGCGACTCCGCCCCGTGCGCTTCGCCCCGTAGAGGGCCTGATCCGCCCGGCCGATCAGGGTTGTTTCGGTCAGGTCCGAGGCATGTCCGGGCTCGAAACAGGCCCATCCGGCGCTCACGGTGATCGGATAGCTCTTGGCGCTGTCCTCCAGCACCAGGGGAGTGGAGGCAAAGCCCTCCACAATCCTTCGCCCCACCTCCGCGCCTCCCGCCTGTTTGCGGTAGACGCGATCGGCACTCCGGCCCGCAGGCAGACATCGCCGGCCAGATGGCCGTGGCTGTCGTTGAACCGTTTGAAATGGTCCACATCCAGCAGCAACAGGGCCAGCGGTTGGCCGATCACCTGGTGCCCCTTCAGTTCCGCCGCCAGCTCCCGGTTGAACAGCAGCCGATTGCCCACGCCCGTCAGGGCATCGCGGGTAGCTAGCTGCTCGAGATCCTGGGTGCGGCGTCGCAGCAGATCATGGGGAGTGGCCTGCAGCTCCATGCTGGCGGCCATCACCAACCGGTAGTGAGATCGTCGGGGTAGGGCTCCATGCCCCCAAACTGCTCCAGTTCGACCTCGGCAGCCAGGCGCACCCGGGTCCAGACCTGTTCGCCATGGTCGACGCAGATCATGTCGCGGATGGCTTGATTGCCTAATCCGTACATGGCGCGTGGGGCCCCCTCATCAATTTGACTTCTGTCTCGGCACAGTAGGCACAGCTGCAAGGTTTTGATGGGGTGGCGTTCAAGCCTGGGCGGATGGCTCGCGCGGCGGCTGCGGCGGCTCGGGGATCGGATCGATCCCCCGCAACAGGAGCTGGCGCCAGCCAGCCGCAAGCTGCCCGACCTGGCTGACCCCGATCAGGGCCCAGCGGCCGAGCTGGAGTTCACGCCATCCGAGCCCTGGCAGGGGGTGCGGGAGCGCGCCCTGGGCAAGAGTCTGGACACCCTGCGCACCGAAGCGCTCTACAGCCTGGGGGCCCTGCATGCCGCCCATCTGGCCGCCGCGGCCGTGTTTGACGACCGGCGCCTGACGGCGGCCCTCAATCGCCGCCGCGGTGAAACCGTGAGCCAGGACACCCTCGCCAAGTTGGCTGAGGCCGCCTCGATCTGGCATCGCGACAGTGCCTCCCTCGGCATGGCCCTCACCGCCGTGGGGGCCACCCAGGTGCCGGACATGACCCTGGCCGAGGCCCTGCAGGTGGATCACGAGGAGGAGGAGGCCCTCGAGGCGATGGCCGAGGGCTACCAGATCGAACTCAAGCGGCAGATCCTCGAGGAGGCCGATTCCTGAACCAGCCCGCCCGCCCTCAGTTCGCCATCACATCGGTGCTGCTGAGGGCGGCGCCCAACAGGTCCTTCACCTCGCCCAACTGGGCCTGGCTGCCCATCACCACCAGCAGCTGGCCGGGCATCAGGCGTAGGTCGCCGCCGGGGTTGGCAATCAGGCGCGCCTCACCGCTGCTGTACTGACTGCCCCGGTACTGGCGAATGGCCTGGCTACCGGGTGGGGTGCGCACCGCCAGCACCAGGGCCCCCGTGCGTTGGCCAAGCTGTAGCTCAGCCAGGCTCATGTTGTTGAGGGGGCCGAGATCGTCGGGGTTGCTGCTGAGCCGTAATTCGTCCACCTCACAGTCGCTGCCGGAGATCAGATCCATGAACGTCACCGCCAGGGGGCGCAGGGCGGTGGCGGCCATCATGCGGCCGCCGCTCACGTAGGGACTCACCACTTCGTCGGCACCGGCCAGGCGCAGCTTGCGGTCGGCCTCATCGCTGTCGGAGCGGGCGATCAGCCGGCAGGTCGGGGCCAGCCCCCGGGCGCTGAGCACCACGTAGAGGTTGGCGGCGTTGCTGGAGAGCGCCACCACCAGGGAGCGGCAACGGTGGATTCCGGCCGTCATCAGGGTCTCGTCCAGGGTGGCGTCGCCAGGCAGGACGGGCAGCCCCTGGGCTTCGGCGGCGGCGCGGCGCTCGGCATCCAGCTCCACCACCAGCAGTGGCACCCCCTCGCGGGTCACCTGGTCGGCAATTTCGCGGCCGATGCGGCCGTAGCCGCAGAGGATTACATGGTCTTGCATGGCGTTTAACCAGCGGCGGAAACGGCGCTCTCTGAGGCGACGGAAATAGCCGGACTCACTCAGTCCAAGCACCCCCTGGATACTGATCTGCACCACCACCAATCCACCCAGGATCAGCAGGGCGGTTACAAGTCGCCCGGCCGATGAGAGCGGATGCACCTCGCTATAGCCGATGGTGCTGAGGGTGATCGCCACCATCCAGTAGCAATCACCCCAGTCCCATCCTTCGGTGAGTCGATAGCCGAGGGCCGCCAGATTCACCACCACCACGAGCGCCGCAGGGGCCCGCCACGGCTGCGAACTGCGGCTGGAGGGGGGCCGGCTGATGCGACCACGCCGATGGGGGAGGGGGGCAGGCATGGGGATCCGGATCCGGTGGCCGGCTCGCGCCCATTCAACCAACAGCTTTCGGTTCAGGCCAACCAATCCTTCCCCAATCCACAAGAAGCGGAGATTCAGATCAGCCGCCCCCGGTGCGCGATTCGAAACAGATCCGGTTATTTGCCGACACACAGCAGTCGCGAGCTGCCGGGCGCGCCATGGTGTTTGACGGATCTGTTGCTGGTGCCTGGATGGCAATTGCCTCCACCCCCTCTCCGGCCTTGCCCGCCCTGATTCGCGAGAGCGGGCAGCGGGAAGTGTTTTGCGGACTCACTTCGATCGTGTGGCTGCATCGGCGCATGCCGGATGCCTTCTTCCTGGTGGTGGGCTCGCGCACCTGCGCCCACTTGGTGCAGAGCGCCGCCGGCGTGATGATTTTTGCCGAACCGCGCTTCGGCACGGCGATCCTTGGGGAGCGGGACCTGGCCGGTTTGGCCGATGCCAACGAGGAGCTCGACCGGTTGGTGGCGCGGCTGTTGGAGCGTCGCCCCGAGATCCGCACCCTGTTTCTGGTGGGCAGCTGCCCCAGTGAGGTGATCAAGCTGGATCTGGCCAAGGCGGCCGAGCGGCTGAATCGCCAGCACAGGGGCCAGGTCACGGTGCTGAACTACTCGGGCAGTGGCATTGAAACCACGTTCACCCAGGGGGAGGACGGCGCCCTGCAGGCCCTGGTGCCGCTGCTGCCCCCTTCCCAGGAGCAGCAGCTGCTGCTGGTGGGCACCCTGGCCGATCCGGTGGAAGATCGGCTGATCAGCCTCTTCCACAAGATGGGGATTGACCGGGTGGCCAGCCTGCCCCCCCGGCGCTCCACCGAGTTGCCGGCCGTGGGCCCAGGCACCCGGCTGTTGCTCGCCCAGCCCTTCCTCTCCGGCACGGCCCGGGCCCTGGTGAATCGGGGCGCCGAGCTGATCCCCGCCCCCTACCCCTTTGGGGTGGAGGGCAGCCGCAGTTGGATGGCCGCCGCGGCTGCGGCCTTTGGCGTGGCCCCGGCCCAGGTGGCTGCCGTGCTGGACCCCCTGGTGGAGCGCGGCCGCCGCGCGATCGCCCCCCACCGCGAGGTGCTGGCGGGCAAGCGGCTCGCCCTGCTGCCCGATTCCCAGCTGGAGATTCCCCTGGCCCGTTTCCTCAGCCGCGAATGCGGCATGGAGCTGGTGGAGGTGGGCACGCCCTACCTCGACCGGCAGCTGATGGCTGAAGAACTGGCCCTGCTGCCTCCCGGCACCCAGCTCAGCGAGGGTCAGCACCTGGAGCGCCAGCTCGATCGCCTGCGGGCCGCCCGGCCCGATCTGGTGGTGTGCGGCCTGGGCCTGGCCAATCCGCTGGAGGCCGAGGGGATCGCCACCAAGTGGTCGATCGAACTGGTGTTCAGCCCCATCCACGGCTGCGACCAGGCCGGTGAGCTGGCCGAACTGTTTGCCCGCCCCCTGCGCCGTCGCGCCGCCCTCTCCTTTGCCTGACCAGCCATGGACCTGACTCTCTGGACCTACGAAGGCCCGCCCCACGTGGGTGCCCTGCGCATCGCCGCCTCGATGGAGGGCGTGCATTACGTGTTGCATGCCCCCCAGGGCGACACCTATGCCGACCTGCTGTTCACGATGATTGAGCGGCGCGACCGGCGCCCACCCGTGACCTACACCACCTTCCAGGCCCGCGACCTGGGTGGGGATACCGCCGAGCTGGTGAAGCGCACGATCGCCGAGGCGGTGGAGCGTTTTGCGCCCGAGGCCCTGCTGGTGGGGGAGAGCTGCACCGCTGAGCTGATCCAGGACCAGCCCGGTTCCCTGGCGGCGAGCATGGACCTGGGTGGCATTCCGGTGGTGAATCTGGAGCTGCCCGCCTATTCCAAGAAAGAGAACTGGGGCGCTGCCGAAACCTTCTATCAATTGGTGCGCAACCTGCTCAAAGCCCAGCTGCCCCCCCCCGGCAGCCCCCGGCCCGATCCCCAGGCCTGGCGCCAGCAGGGCCGCCGGCCGCGGGTGAATCTGCTGGGCCCCTCCCTGCTCGGCTTCCGCTGCCGCGACGACGTGCGCGAACTCACCGGCCTGCTGGACGGCTACGGCATCGATGTGGCCGTGGCGGCACCGCTGGGGGCCCGGCCAGCGGATCTGCAGCGCCTGCCTGAGGCCGATGCCAACCTCTGCCTCTATCCGGAGGTGGCGGGTCCCGTGGCCAGCTGGCTGGAGCGCAGCTTCGGCATGGCCACGGTGACCACGGTGCCGATCGGCGTGGGGGCCACCGTGGCCTTCCTGCAGGAGCTCCACGGCGTGCTCGGCATGGAGCTGCCGGCGGAGTTGCAGCTGGATGCCGAGGGGGAGATGGGGGCAGAACGGCGCTCACGCCTGCCCTGGTATTCCCGCTCGGTGGATTCCACCTACCTCACCGGCAAGCGGGTGTTCATCTTTGCCGACGCCACCCATGCCATTGCCGCGGCGAGGATCGCCAGCCGCGAGCTCGGTTTTCAGGTGGTGGGTCTGGGCACCTACAGCCGTGAGCAGGCCCGGCAGGTGCGGGCGGTGGCCCAGGAGCTGGGCCTTGAAGCGCTGATCAGCGACGATTACCTGGAGGTGGAGCAGGCCATGGCGGCGGCCGCCCCCGAGCTGGTGCTGGGAACCCAGATGGAGCGCCACAGTGCCAAACGGCTCGGCATCCCCTGCGCCGTGATCAGCGCGCCCCTGCATGTGCAGGATGTGCCCGCCCGCCACTCCCCCCAGATGGGCTGGGAGGGGGCCAACGTGATTTTCGATGCCTGGGTGCATCCGCTGATGATGGGCCTCGAGGAGCATCTGATTGGCATGTTCCGCCACGATTTTGAATTCGTGGATGGTCATCTCAGCCATCTCGAGGGCGCCCATGGGCCGGATTCAACGGCGCCCGTTTCTGCCCATGCCAGTGGCACTGCTGTTCTGGATCGATCGTTGGAATCAGCGTCGAAGCAGCCTGCGGCCCCGGCCGATGGCGTGCCCACCTGGGGCAAGGACGGGGAGGCGGAGCTGGCCAAGGTGCCCTTCTTTGTGCGGGGCAAGGTGCGGCGCAACACCGAGGCCTACGCCCGTGCCAAGGGGCTCACCCTGATCGACAGTGAAGCCCTCTATGAAGCCAAGGCCCACTTCACGCCGTAGCCCTGTCAACGATCAGGCCCCATGTTGAGTACATCCACTCAGCGGATGGATGGGCAATTCCCCATCTGCCGAGGCAGTGATGTTGCGGATTGCGCCAGAGCCAGGCAGTCGCCAGATCCAGCCTCCTTTGATAGTGCATAACCGCACCGGTCCCATGCTTGACCCCCGGTCCCCCCAACCATGACCAGCACGCTTCAACCGCCCATCACCCGCCAGCCAGGGTCGAGCGCCCCTGCCACCTCCCGTGGCGCAGATGGAGAGGGCAGCGTTCAGGTTCACCAGGATCCCGGCGCCCGCATCGAGGGCGGCGCCCTGGTGATTGCCGTCTACGGCAAGGGGGGCATTGGTAAGAGCACCACCTCCTCCAACCTCTCGGCCGCCTTCTCGAAGCTGGGCAAACGGGTGCTGCAGATCGGCTGCGATCCCAAGCACGACAGCACCTTCACGCTCACCAAGAAGATGGTGCCCACCGTGATTGATATCCTCGAAACCGTTGATTTCCATACTGAAGAACTGCGACCCGAAGACTTCGTGTTTGAGGGCTACAACGGTGTGCAGTGTGTGGAGTCGGGCGGTCCGCCGGCGGGCACCGGCTGCGGTGGCTACGTGACCGGTCAGACCGTGAAGCTGCTCAAGGAACACCACTTGCTCGAAGACACCGATGTGGTGATTTTCGATGTGCTGGGTGATGTGGTGTGTGGAGGTTTTGCTGCGCCGCTGCAGCATGCCGACTACTGCTTGATCGTGACCGCCAACGACTTTGATTCGATTTTCGCCATGAATCGCATCATCGCCGCCATCCAGGCCAAGGCGAAGAATTACAAGGTGCGCCTCGGTGGTGTGATCGCCAACCGCTCCGAGGAGACCGATGAAATCGATAAGTTCAATGCCCGCACTGGCCTGCGCACCATGGCCCATTTCAAGACCGTGGATGCGATTCGCAAATCCCGTCTGAAGAAGTGCACCATCTTCGAAATGGAAAGCACTCCGGAAGTGGATGCCGTGCAGCAGGAGTATCTCAACTTGGCCCGGCGGATGCTCGACGACGTCGAGCCCTTGGATGCCGAATCCCTTAAGGATCGGGAGATCTTCGACCTGCTGGGCTTCGACTGAGGGACTGGAGGGGGGCATGGGTCACGGCAGCTCCCTGATGGCAGCCCTGCAGCAGCCGCAGGCCTGGCCCCATCCGGTGCAGCAGCCCATCGGCCTGGTGGAGACCCACATTTCCTGGGTGCTGCTCACCGGCTCCTACGCCTACAAGCTGCACAAGGCGGTGAATCTGGGTTTTCTCGACTTCACCAGCCTGGAGCAGCGCCTGCACGACTGCCGTGAGGAACTGCGGCTCAACCGGCGACTCAGCGACGACCTCTACCTCAACCTGGTGGCGGTGGTTGCCAGCCCCGCCGGCCCCCGGGTGGTGGATGCCAACGTGCCGGTCGCCCAGCTGCCGGGACCGGTGCTGGAGTACGGCCTGCGCATGCGTCAGTTTCCCCAGGAGGCCCTGCTGCCCCAGGCCCTGGCCCGCGGCGCCATCCAGGCGGGCGCAATCGAGGCCCTGGCCAGCGACCTGGCCCGCTTCCACCACCAGGCTGCGGTGGCGCCGGCGGCGGGCCCCTACGGCACCCCTGCAGCGGTGCGCCAACCGGTGCTCGACAACTTCAAGGCCCTGGCCCCCAACCTGGCACCAGCGCTGCAGTCGCAACTGGAGCGGCTGCAGCGCTGGGCGGACCAGGCTTTCGCCCAGCTCAGCCCGGTGATGCACCAGCGGCTGGCCGGTGGGCGGGTGCGGGAGTGCCACGGTGACCTGCACCTGGGCAACATGCTGCTGGAGGGTGAGCGCATCCGGGTGTTTGACTGCCTCGAATTCAGCCCCGCCCTGCGCTGGATTGACGTGATCAGCGACATGGCCTTCCTGGTGATGGACCTGGAGGAGCGGGGCCATCCGTCGTTGGCCAACCAGGTGCTCAACAGCTGGCTGGCCTGCAATGGCGACTACGGCGGCCTGCAGCTCTGGCGCTGGTATGTGAGC
>JAGYNF010000074.1 GCA_018400215.1 Cyanobium sp. M55B138
GGCCGCCGCAGGACCGTGGCGCTGGCGGGTCACCTCCAGGGCCATCGCCTTCTGGCGCTCGCGCGGGTTGGCCGGCAGGGCGGCCAGGTCCAGGTCGGTGAGCAGGGTGAGGTAGTCGTCCACCAGCGCGTCGGGCACCTTCTCGAGCTTGGAGTACATCGAGAGAGGGGCCTCGCCCAGCCCCACCGTGTTGCCCAGGCTCTTGCTCATCTTCTGCACGCCATCGAGGCCCGGATCAACGCCGAAGACCCCCGCCAGAATTTTCGCCCCGCCCCCGGCAAAATCACCGGCTGGCTGCCCCCCGGCGGGCCGGGTGTGCGGGTCGACAGCCACGTCTACACCGGCTACGAAATCCCCCCCTTCTACGACTCGCTGATCGGCAAGGTGATCGTGTGGGGCACCGATCGGGACCATGCCCTGCGGCGCCTGCACCGGGCCCTCTCGGAATGTGCCGTGACCGGCATTCCCACCACGATCGACTTTCACCTGCAACTGCTGGAGCGACCCGAATTCCAGGCCGGCGACGTGCACACCAAGTTTGTGGAGCAGGACATGCTCCAGCCCAAGCCGGGCGCCTGAATTCAGCCCCCCTGGGCGGCCCGCTGCATCCACAGGGTGAGCAAGCCCTGCTGGCCCACCAGCAGCTCGCGCGCCAGGCTGAGCAGCCCCACCCACACCACCGGCGCCACATCCACCCCGCCAATGGGTTGAATCAGGCGACGGGTTGGGGCCAGCAGGGGCTCCGTGGGCGCACCCACAACCCGCATCGCCCCCTTGGCGAGATCCACCTGGGGATACCAGGTGAGCACGATGCGAAACAGGAACAGCAAGGTCCAGGCTGCCAGAGCCAGCCCAAGCAGCAGGTGGCACCAGGCCAGGGGGGAGGCGGGCAGGGCCGTCACAAAGCTCTAAGCAGCAATCGTCCCAGCGTAGGAAGCGACTGCCACTGCCTAGGATCCAGCCACGACTCTGACGCTTCCGGGCGGCCGCGCCATGACCCCTTCCCTCGCCAACTTCCTCAGCAGCCTCGTGTGGGGTGCCGTGATCGTGATCGTGCCCATCACCATCGGCCTGGTGCTGATCAGCCAAAACGACCAGCTCGACCGTCGCCTCTGATTGGCCCCCCGGTGCAGATCACCCCTACAGTGCATTGATGCACCGAGGTTGAGAAGCCGTGGTTAATGCCAGCCTGAATTGGGCCAGCATCGTCGGGATCGTGCTCGCCGTGGGCGGAGCGCTGCTCTATTTCATGCGCAGCTTCAAACCTGCCCTGGCCCGCGATTACGACGTGTTCTTCGCGGCGGTTGGCCTGCTCTGCGGCGGCATTCTCTTTTTCCAGGGCTGGCGGCTCGACCCGATTCTCCAGTTCGGTCAATTTTTGCTGGCCAGCACCACGGTCTTTTTCGCCTATGAGAGCGTGCGGCTGCGGGGCGTGACCACCGACCAGGCCAGGCGCTCCTCCTTTTTTGACGAGGATGAGCCGGGGCCTGCCCCGTCGGGCCCCTTCCGGCCCCGCATGGCAGGCAGGAGCTGGGATGAACCCGAAGCCGACCGCTTTGATGAGCCCCAACCGCTGCGGCGGCGCATCCCGGCCCCCGTCGCCGAGGAGGAGCAGGAGGATTTCTACCGCCCCCGCCGCAGCAATCGCCCGGCCATCCCCGAACGGGCAGCCAGCCGCCGCTCGGCCCCCGACAACTGGGACCCCGCAGAGGCCGAGCCGCCGGTCAGCCCCTCCCTGCGCCGCTACAGCACCTCCACCAGCGTCCCCAGGACGGGCGATTTCGGTGCCCGCCGTCGCAGCGCCCAGGACCAGCCAGAACCCCGGCGCGGGAGCCGTCCCGTGGCGACCACTGACGCCATGCCCCGCTCCAGCCGCCGGCCGACGACTGACATTGCAGCAGGCCCGGCGGATGGCCGGCCCGGCATTCCCCAGGGCTCACCGATCCGCAGCAGCAGCCGCGGTGGCCCCAGCAATGGGGTGAGCGACGCCGATTTCAGCCCGGTGAAGCCGCCTGCTCCCCGGGAGGGCAGCCGCGACAACTCCTCGCGCTTCGACGACTGATCACAGCGGCGACGCCCGGATCGTGCCCCATCTCTGCGTTGCGGCCCTCACCGGCCTGCTGCTTGCCCTCACCGGCTGTGGCTGGCTGGGCTCCGCCTCAAGGCGGCCGGCACCCCTGGGCGGGCTGGCCAACAGCAACCGCAACGATGCGGCCCTCAGTGGGGACGGCCGCCTGCTGGCCTCCTTGATCGAAGACAACGGCACCACCCGGCTGATCCTGCAGGAGCAGGGCAGCGGGCGGCGCCTGGCGCTGCGCCACTGGCGGCGCCAAACGCCCCACAGCTCTCCCTCCTTGAGCTGGAATGGCCGCTACCTGGCTGGCCTGGTGCAACAGGGCGAGCAACGCCGCGTGGTGGTGGAAGACCGACTGAACGGCCGGCTGCTGCGCCTGCCCCTGCCGGGTGGCGGCCAGCCAGAGCGGCTCAGCCTCGCCCCGGATGGGTCACGCCTGGCCGTGCAGGTGCTGCGCAAGGGGCAGTGGCAGGTGGAGGTGCTCGACCTCAACGGCCTGCTGGAGCCAGACCTGCCGGGGGCGACCACGGTGTTGGGGGGAGGGGTGCCGCCACCATGAGGGTCTGGCCCCTGCTGCGGCTGCTGCTCCTCGCCGTGGCCCTGGCCGGCTGCATGCCGGCCCAGCTGCGCCCGATGCTGGCCCTCAACCGCCGGCTGGAGCAGGCCGGCAGCGCCCGGGAACCCGCCCTATCCGGCCGCTGGCTGGCCGTGATCGGGGGCCGAGGCGGCCGCGAACAGGTGCAGCTGCTGGATGTGGAGCGAGGCCAGCCCGTGCCCCTGCCGGGCTTGAATCGACCCGATGCCCAGCCCCTCAGCGTGGGGGTGGACGCCAGGGGCGAGCGACTCGCAGTAGTGCGCCAGCTGAATGGGCAGACCGAACTGGTGCTGTACCGCCGCTCCCTCGGACTGCTGCAACCCCTGGCCATCCAGCCCGCCGGCGTGCCCCGACGGGTTCAGCTGCGGGCGGATGGGCGCCAGCTGGCGGTGGAGGTGAGTCGCAACGGGCTGTGGCAGATCGATCTGATCACGATGCCCTGAAGCTCAGGGCATCAGGCCAGCCCAGCGCAGAAAGGTGTCGCCGCTGACGGCCTCCACCAGCAGCACCGCCACAAAACCCACCATGGCAAAGCGACCGTTCACCCGCTCGGCATAGCCACTCCAACCAAAGGCCGGCACGTCATTGGTGGTGGCGCTGGTGGCAGGGGGCAGGCCAGGCTCGGCGGGTGCAGCCACTGGAGTGTTGGGCGGTGGGTCGGTGGGGGAAGCAGCAGCCATGGATCGGGGGGCGGATTCAGAGTTGGTGGGCAAAGTCATAGCCAGCGGCCGGCAACAGCCGCCAGCCACCGGTGCCGTCGAGCTCCAGCACCGTGTCATGAAAGGCTGTGAGGGTGGGCCGGTGGCCCACGCTCACAAAGGCAATGTCTCGCTCGGCAAGCAGGGCATACAGGTGCCGCTCGGTGGTCACATCCAGGGCACTGGTGGCCTCATCCAGAACCACAAAGTGGGGGCCATTGAGCAGCAGCCGGGCAAAGGCAAGCCGCTGCTGCTCCCCCAGGGAGAGGAGCCGGGGCCAGTCCTGCTTGATCGAAAGGTCGGGGTAGCGCTGCACCAACTCGGGCAAGCGCACCTGCTCCAGCACATGGCGCAACTGATCGTCGCTGAAACGGTCTGGATTGAGGGGATAGGCCAGCTGTTCCCGCAGGCTGCCCAGCAGCATGTAGGGCTTCTGGGGAATGAACAGCAGCTCGCCCTCACCAGGCCGCTGCACGGTGCCAGAGGCCGGCGGCCAGAGCCCACTCACCATGCGCAGGAATGAGGTTTTGCCGCAGCCGGATGGGCCCACCACCAGGAGTCGCTGCTGCCGATCAATCGTGAGGCTGAGGTCACGGATCAAGAGGCGATCCGTGCGGGGTGGCATCAAATCAACATGGCTCACCACAATCGCGTCAGCACCGGTCTTCACCCGGGCCTCCTCCTGGGCTCGCAGGAGCGCGGCCTCACCACTGATTTCATCCACCTTGCCCTGGAAACCCTCCAGACGGCTGATGGCCGCGGAGAAAGCGGCCAGACGGTCGATGTTGTTGACAATGTAACTGACTGAAAACAACACCTGGGAAAAGGCAATGCTGGCCTGGCCAAACACGCCAAAATCAACCTCCCTGGCGAAGTAGATCGGCGCAATCACCAGCCAGGGAAGGAACCGCGAGAAGTAATCATAGGAGCGCTGGATCACACTGATCAGGGCTTCCCAGATGATCAGGCGATTGTAGTTTTCAATGGCGCCGCCCAGGCGACGCTCCGCCTCCTTCGACTCCTGCTGCTCACCACGATAGAAGGCGATCGCCTCAGCATTGTCGCGGATGTGAACCAGGCCATAGCGGAAATCGGCCTCAAGCTTGAGCTGCTGATAGTTCAGGGCAACCAGCTTGCGACTGGCAAACACAATCACCGCTGTGCCGGCCACGGAGTAGATCAGCAGCCACAGGGCCAGCGTGTCACTGATACTCCAGAGAACAATAATAAAACTGAAAAACGTGAGCAAGGCCGAGAGAATCTCAACGGTTACGCTGAGACTCGTGGTGGTGAAACTTGCCGTGTCCTGGGATATGCGCTGGTCAGGATTGTCAATACCCTCGGCAGATTCATCGTTGGGGTTGAGTACGTAATAGGCTCGGTTGCTGAGATACCGACCCAACAGGCGGCCACTCAACCACTCCCGCCATAGCAGGCCAAGCCTGGGTATCAGATAGCTTTGAAGCGCCCGGATCGGCAGGGCCACCACCAGGCAAAAGGCATAGATCGCAACAATCTTCCAGAAATTTTCCTGGTCGTAGGCCACCAGGGAGTTATCAACATTTCGGGCAATAAAACTGATCCCCACATTGATGCCGTTGATCACCAGGATCAGCAGCAGAATCACCCCCAGCAGCAGCCAGGGCAGCCAGCGCCCCTGGCGCAACTTGCCGCGGAACACACCAAAGCAACCCAGGCCGGCCACCATCAGCACGGTGACCACCGGCCCGCCGGGCCCGGCCCACAGGGCAGCCAGGCGCTCCGGCACCCCCGGCAGGAAGCGGCTGCGCAACTCGGGGATGGCAGCGCCGCTGAGACCCACCACACCCGTGAGCAGCAGCAGGGTGACCCCCACCACCACGGCCACCAGCGCCACCGCCAGCAGCAGGAACTGCCAGGAGCTGGTGTCCTCCACCGGCAGGAAATAGGGCTGAGCCAAGCGCTGCAGCTTGCCCAGCTGACTGCGGAGGGCCTTGAGCGGATTCATGCAACAGCTCGACAAGCAGCCATTCTCACCGCTTGCCCCTCAGCCCGGAGGCCAGGCCAGGGGTCGCCCACCGATCACATGCACGTGCAGGTGGAACACGGTCTGGCCGGCCTCCGCCCCGCTGTTGATCACCGTGCGGAAATCGGCGAGGCCTTCCTGGCGGGCCACCCGGGCCGCCACCAGCAAGAGATGGCCCAGCAGGGCGGCATGCTCGTCCTGCGCCTCATCCAACCGGGCGATCGGCTCGCGCGGGATCACCAGCACGTGCACCGGGGCTTGGGGGGCCACGTCGCGAAAGGCCAGGCACTGCGCGTCGGCATAGACCTGGTCACAGGGAATCTCGCCCCGCAGGATGCGAGCGAAGATCGTGTCGGCAGTCGGGGCCATGGCGCCGGGTCCAGACAGGAAGGGGGTGGGACGGGGGTGGCACTGGTTGAACAGCGACCCCTCTGGCGATGTTGGCACGGTGCACCACGGCGGCCCTGCAGGGGCTGGAGGCCCATCCGGTAACGGTGGAGGTGGATCTGGGGCCGGGGCTGCCGGCCCTGGCCATGGTGGGGCTGGCCGATACGGCCGTGCAGGAGGCCCGCGAGCGGGTGCGCTCGGCCTTGCGCCACAGCGGCTTCCGGGTGCCCCAGGGGCGGGTGGTGGTGAATCTGGCGCCGGCAGACCTGCGCAAGGAGGGACCGGGCTTCGACCTGCCGGTCGCCCTGGGGCTGCTGCTGGCCAGCGGCCAGCTGGCCCCCGAGAGGCTGGCGGCGGTGTGGAGCGCCGGAGAGCTTGGCCTCGATGGCACCCTGCGGCCGATTCGGGGGCTGCTGTCGATCGCCCTGCAGGCCCGCAGCTGCGGCGCCCGGGCCCTGCTGGTGCCCAGCGCCAATGCCGCCGAGGCCGCCCTGGTGGAGGGCCTGCCCGTCTGGCCAGCCAGCAGCCTGGCCGAGGCCATCGCCCACCTGCGGCAGGACCAGGCCTGGCCCGGCGCCACCCCAACCGAGCAACCACCCGAGCCAGCCGGCCACCAGGTCGGCCGGGACCTCGCCGAGGTACGGGGCCAACTGCATGGCCGCAGGGCCCTGGAAATCGCCGCCGCCGGCGGCCACCACCTGCTGCTGGTGGGTCCGCCAGGCAGCGGCAAAACGATGCTGGCTCGACGCCTGGCCTCCCTGCTGCCCCCCCTGAGCCGCAGCGAAGCCCTGGAACTCACCCAGATCCACTCGGTGGCCGGGCAGCTCACCGGCACGGGTCAGCTGGTGCGGCAGCGACCCTTCCGCGCGCCCCACCACAGCTGCACCGGAGCCGCCCTGATCGGCGGCGGCGCCAACCCGCGCCCGGGCGAACTGGCCCTGGCCCACCGGGGCGTGCTGTTCCTCGATGAGCTGGCTGAGTTTCGGCCTGGGGTGTTGGACCTGCTGCGCCAACCCCTCGAGGAGGGGGAGATCGGCCTGCAGCGTGCCCGGCAACGGCTCCGCTTTCCCTGCAGCATCACCCTGGTGGGGGCTTCCAACCCCTGCCGCTGTGGCTGGCATGGCGACCCCGAACGGGAGTGCCTGTGCAGCGAAGCGGAACGCCAGCGCTACTGGGGAAGGCTGTCAGGACCACTGCTCGACCGCATCGACCTGCAGGTGGTGGTGCGCAGATCGGAGGCCCGCGAACTGGCAGCGCCCTATCGGGACCCTGGCCAGGACGGGAGCGCGCCCGAATCGAGTGCCAGCGTGGCCCTGCGGGTGGCCGTCGCCCATCGGCGCATGGCCCGGCGCAATCCCGCGGGCATCAGCAATGCGCGACTGCCGCTGCCGGCCCTCCAGCGCTTGGCCGCCCCCAGTGCCGCCGCCCTGGACCTCTGGGAACTGGCCCTGGCCCAACGGCGGATCAGCGCCCGCGGCGGTGAACAACTGCTGCGGGTCGCCCGCACGATCTGCGACCTCAACGGGGAGCGGACGATCACGCCTGCGGCAATCGCCGAGGCCCTGATGTTCCGCAGCTTCGACCGGCAGCCCAAAAGCCCATGACCGGTCCACAAAACCTGCAACCCCACATCACCGCCGCTTTTTTGGAAGGCGAATGGCGGGGGCCAGGCCGATCAGCGACGGCGACGGCGCTGCTGGGCCTTGCGCTTGTACTTCTCCGTCGGCGTCTCGTGGTGGCGCAGGCGCTTGAGGTCAGCAAAAATGCCCGCCTTGGACACTTGACGCTTAAAGCGACGCAGGGCCGACTCGATGCCTTCGTTTTCGCCGACGGTGACCTGGGTCATGTAGCGGGGGTGGACTCACGGAGTCGGCAACCATAGCAAGCGCCCTACCCGCCCTAAGCCCCATCCCCAGGCAGCAGCTCCTCCGGGACTTCAGGCTCAAGCAACTCCGGGCCGTCGGGCAGCACCAGGTCAACGGTTGCAGGTTGGAGAGTGGCAGGCCC
>JAGYNF010000075.1 GCA_018400215.1 Cyanobium sp. M55B138
TCGTAGACCGTGACCCCGCAGCAGTAGAGGCTCACCTGGCCGGGCACCAGCGGCACGAAGGGCTCGCGGCGTCGGCTGAGGGTGTTGGTGAGCTGGAGAGTCACAGGCGCGGGGCAGCCCGGATCGGGGCCGGTGGCTGGGGTGATGGGGTGGATCGTGCCACAGCTGGTGGCTGCTCAGCGCAGGCTGCGCACGGCGGTGAGTCCCTGTTGCAGCCGACTGAAGAACAGCTGCAGCAGCGTGCGCTTCTGCAGGTTCACCTGGGCCGTCACGGCCATGCCGGCCTGGAGAGCAAACCGTTGGTTCTGGCGCTCAAGGGTCTGGCTGTCCAGTTCCAGCTGCACGGGCACGTGCGGGTAGTCGATGCCGGGCTTGGGTGGGAGGGCATCGGTTCCCACCTTGCTCACCCTGGCGTTGAGCAGGCCGTAGCGGCTGGGGTCGTAGGCGCTCACGGCCACCTGGGCCCGCTGGTCGGGCTGCAGAAAAGCGAGGTCGTCGTCACGGGCATGGGCCTCCACCTGGAGCGGTGACTCGGGCACCAGTTGCAGCAGTGGCTGGCCTGCAGCGGCCACCTGACCGGTTTGGGCCTTGAGGTCGAACACACTGCCCCGCACCGGTGCCGTGAGGCGGCGCAGTGTCAGCCGCTCCCGGGCGGCGGCCAGCTGCCTGCGCTGCTCGGCTTGCACCTGCGCGCTCTGGGCCTGGAGGGCCGCCAGTTCCCCCCGGGTGTCATCGAGCTGGCGGCGGGTTTGCTCCACCTGGCGCCGTTGTTCCATGACCTGCAGGCCGGGGGCACCGCCCTGCAGGGCCAGTTGCTCCAAGGGTGTCAGCACCTTCAGATCGAGACCCAACTGCCGTTCCAGGCTGGCCAGACGTTGCTGCAGGGTGAAGCGCTGGCGGTGTTCCAGGTCGGTGGCGGCGCGCAGTTGCCGCTCCAGTTCGATCACATCCACCTGGGACTGGCTGAGATCCAGCACCAGCAGCTCTTGCCCCGCCTCCACCTGTTGCCCCTCCTGCACCAGCACCTTCACCACCCGCCCCGCCTCCGAACTGGCCAGGGGCTGGGTGCCGCGCTGGGGCACCAGCCGGCCGGGCAGGGACACGATCTGATCAAGCGGCACCAGGGCGGCGGCACCGGCCGCCACCACCACCAATCCAGCAATGCTCACGCAGGCCACCACGGCCAGGGTGGGCTGGGGGCGGGTGTCGATTCGGTTGAGCTGGGGCTGGTCGAGATTGTTCATGCCAGGGGCCGCGCAGCTGGGCGTTCCGGTCCGCGGCCATTGAGCTCATGCTGTTGGTTGGCAAGCACGGCGAAGCTGCCCCCCTGGGCCACCAGGCTCTGCCAGGTGCCGTCTTCCACCACCTGGCCATCGTCCATCACCAGGATCCGGTCGGCCTGGCGCAGGTTGCCGAGCCGGTGGGTGACAAACAGCAGGGTGCGGCCCTGCAGATGGGCGCGAAGCTGGCGGACCAGCCGCCGCTCGGTGTCGGCATCGAGGGCACTGGTGGCCTCATCAAGGATCACCAGCCGTGGATTCTGCAGGAGCATGCGGGCAATGGCGATCCGCTGTTTCTGGCCGCCGGAGAGCCCGCCGCCCCGCTCCCCCACCCTGGAGTGGTACCCATTGGGCAGGGTTTCGATGAAGGCATCGGCGCAGGCGATCCGGCAGGCCTCCTGCACCTGCTCAAAGGGTGCATCCGGGCAGTTGAGGCAAAGGTTGTCGAGCACGGTGCCATCGAACAGGATCGACTCCTGGGGTACGAAGCCCACCTGGCGCCGCAGGCTGGAGAGCTGCACGCGGCTGATGTCCACGTCGTCGATGAACACCCGCCCGCTGTCAGCCTTGTAGAGGCCATCCAGCAGCTGCACCACCGTGCTCTTGCCGCTGCCGCTCAGCCCCACCAGCCCCACAAAGCTGCCCGGGGTGATCGAGAGGTTGAGATTGTCGAGCAGGGGGCGGCTGTCGAGCCGGTAGGCGAAGCGCACCTGCTCAAAGCGAATCGCCCCACGGATCGGTGGCAGGGGAATGGCCGTAAAGCCCTGGCTCAGGCCTGGCTCCTCGGGGGGTTGGCCGAGCACATCGGCGAGGGCATCCATGGCTGAGCGGGCATCGCGGTATTGGTCGTTGAGGCGGGCCAGATTCACCAGCGGGCCGGTGACGCCGCTGGAGAGCAGGTACACCGCGAAGATGGCACCGATGGAGGTGCGCCCCTCCAGGGCCAGGGCAGCGGCGATCACGAACAGGGCCACCTTGAAGCCATTCACCACCGCGCCACCGCTCTCCCGCACCAGGGTGCGCAGTCGCGTGAGGCGATAGTCCTCGTCGGTGAACTGGCGGTAGCGCTCCAGCCATTGCCAGCGGGCCTGGGCGGCAAAGTTCTGGCTCTTCACGGTGCGGATCGCCGTGAGCACTTCCACCAGCAGCGACTGGCTGCGACTCCAGGCCCGGTTGCGGCGCACCAGCAGCCGTTCCCCCAGCCGGGTGGAGCCGCCGCTGAGCAGGATCAGCAGCGGCACCTGCAGCAGCACCACCGTGGCCAGCACCGGCTGGAGGCTGTAGAGCACGATCAGCAGCACCGGCAGGAAGATCACATCCAGCACGGTGTTGATGGCGGTGTCGGTGAGGAACTCCCGCACCCGCTGCAGATCGTGCAGCCGGCTGGCCAGGTCGCCCACGGTGCGCCGGTCGAAGAAGCGCAGGGGCAGGCGGAACAGGTGTCCCACCACCTGGCTGCCAAGGCCGGTGTCGATGCGGTCGGCCAGGTCGGCCAGCAGCAGCTGGCGGAGGATGCCCAGGATTCCCATCACCAGGGCGGTGCTGCCCAGCACCAGGCCGATGGGCCAGAGCAGGGAGCCATTGCGGCTCACCACCACCACATCCACGATCTGGAGGATGGCCAGGGGGAAGACCAGCTCGAGCAGCTTGCTCACCAGCCCGGTGCCCAGCAGCACCGCCAGCCGGGGCCGGTAGGGCCGCAGGTTGGTCCAGAACCAGAGCAGGTCGAGCTGCAGCTGGGGCCGTTCCTCGTCGCTGCCCGCCGCCTGGGGGTCGCCGTCGCGGCGCACCAGCAGCAACTCCAGGCCCTCTGGCCAGCGCTGGCGCAGGTCCACCAGGCTGATCTGGCAGCGGCCATGCTGGGGATCGATCAGCTGCCAGCCCTGGGGGCCGCAGCTCTCCACCAGCAGGAAGCGATCCTCGTGGCACACCAGCCCTGGACCCTCAAGTTGGTGCAACTGGCGGCTGGGGCAATGCATGGGCCGCACTTGAAGGCCCAGGTTTTCCAGCAGCAGCCCCACCGCCAGCAGACTTGGCTGGCCCCCCCGCTCCAACTGCAGGGTCTGGCGCACCACCTCCAGGGGGATGGGATGGCCGAGCTGGCGGCCCAGTTGCTGCACGCAAGCGGTGGCACTGTCCAGTGCCGACGTGCCAGCAACCCGGGGCGGTGCGCCGCCGCTGGCCGCCACCGGTGCGGGCGGGAGCCCCAGCTGCTCCGGCAGTTGGGGGTCGGGTAGGGGTTCGGCCAGGGGGATGGCGCTGGAGTCACGGCTGGGAGGGCTGGGCTGGGGCTGCTCAAGCAGTGGGCGGGGCAGCCCTAGCCAGCGCTGCCCCAGGGGGCCGGGGCGGCCACTGGGGAGCCAGAGCAGCTGGGCACTGTCCGGCGGCCTCTCCCCGTGTAGCGCCGAGAGCTCGGCGCTGGCGTGCAGGTCGGTGAGCCGCTGCTGACGCTCCGGCATGGCCTGCGGTTGCGCGTGCCACCAGGGCAGCAGCACCGCTGCCAATTCGGCCGTTCCCACCTGCTGGCAGCAGTGCTCCAGCTCCGGCCAGTTGCCCAGTAGGGCCAGAAACTGCTGGGCGGGCAGGGCCGCCACCAGGGTTGGTTCGGCGGCGATGACGGTTTCACAGGGGGTAGCCCGCAGCAGGGAGGCCCAGCCCACGGCGCTGCCCGGCCCCAGTCGTTCCAGGCTGAAGGCCCCCTGTTGGGGGTCGTGCCCCACGATCCGGATGAGGCCCTCTTGCACCAGCAGCACGGCGTGGGGGAGGCGGTCGGCCTGGAGCAGCGGTTGGCCGACGCCGTAGCGCTGCCACACCAACGCGCCGGTGACGGCCTCCAGGGCCTGGCTGGAGAGCGGGGCCAACCAGCCCGATGGGTTGGGCAGGGGCCTCATGGTGTGGGGAGGGGGATGGGGAGCCGCTGGCCCGGGGCAGGGGCGGCGGCCAGCAGCGCCTCCACCTGGCTGAGGCGCCAGTTGTCATAGAGCTCCAATTCGAGCTCCCCGCGGGTGGCTGCATCGAGGCGGGCGGGCCAGCGCTGCTCCAGCCGCAGCAACAGCAGGTTGCGATCGCCATGCTCCAGTGGTGCCGCCAGCTCCCCGGGCTCCAGGCGTTGCAGCACCAAGGCCAACTCGGGATCCAGGGCAGCCATGCGGATCGGGCCAATGCGGCAGCCCTGCGCCCGTTCTGGGCCGATGCTGTGGTGGCTGAGGTCGAGGAAATCGGCCTCTCCGGTCTGGAGCCTGAACCAGAGCTCCTGGGCCAGGTGGCCGTCGTCGAGTTGCAGCACCGAGAGCAGCACCTGATCGAGGCCGGTGCGACGGCTGATGAACAGGCTGGCGGCCTGCTCCCCGAACCAGGCGTGCCGCTGCTCGGCCAGGCTGGGGGCGACGGGCTGGTGTTGCTGAAGCCACAGCAACAGCTCTTGCTCCAACCGGCGCTCCAGCCAGGTGTCCAAGAGGTTCACCTGCGCCAGGGCCGCCAGCACGGCTGGCTCGGGCCAGGTGATTGCCAGCGCTTCTAATGTTTGGGTCATCGCTGGGCAAGATGGCAGTGCTGGGGGAGATGGCAAGGTCCAAGTCGCCCAGCTGGAGCCGACCTGTCGCAGCAGGCCAGGAGCCAATCACCAGTCAACCAGACACGCCCGAGGCGTTGGCCCGGTTGCAGGCGGATCCGTGTTATCGGCAGGTGCTGGTCTTCATCGAGGCCCGTGACTGGCCGGCAGCCGAGGGCCTGCTGCTGCTCCTGCGCCGCCGCTTTGGCGACAATGCCGCGGTCGCCATCGATTCGCTGCTGGGCTATTGCCTGTCGATGCAGGCGTGCCACGCCGAGGCCTGGCTGGTGCTGGAGCCGCTGCTGGAGGCCCCCGACCGTAATTTCTGGATGGCGCACCTCGCCGCCGATGCCCGGCGCGGTTTGGGGGATCTGGCGGCGGCGGCGGCGCTCTACCAACGGGCCTTGGCCGAGCACTCGGATCGTGCGATCACGGTGCGCAACCTGATCCAGGTGTTGCTGCAGCTCGATGACGGGGCCGCCATCCAGCAGCTGGAGCAGTGGCAGGGGGAGGGGGAGTTGGCCGCCTTTGTGCTGGAGGGGGTGCGCGAGGCCTTGATGGGTGGCCAGGCACCTGAGCTCGATGCCTGGATGGATCGGGTGGGTCTGGCGGGCCCCAGCCAGCAGCGTCGCTTGCTGGAGGCTGATTTGCGACGTTTGGATCTGGTGGCGGTGGCGCAGCGGCTGGGCCGCCCCGGATGGCAAGACTGCAGCTGGCGTGCGGTGTTGGAGCGGCGGTTGCATCATCTCGGACTGGTGGTCGACCACTCCAGCAACCTGGCGTCGTGATCGTGGGGTAGGCCGGCGAGCAACTGCCTGCGGCTGGGCTGGAGCAGGGCCTGGGCCAGCCGTTGGCGCACAATCCCCGCCAACCGTGCGCTGGTGAGCCGTTCGCGCACCACCGTGGCCCCGCGCCGGCCCAGGGCAGCGGCCCAGGTCGGTTGTTGCACCAGCCGGGCCATGGCGGCGGCGGCGGCCTCCAGGTGGGGATCGGCCCAGTGCAACCCCTTGCGATAGTCACCGCAGCTGCGGCTGATGGTGGCGGTTGACCAGGGCACCAGTTCGGCACTGCCCGGCGGCATAAATTCCAGGTTGGCCGAGTAGCCGGTTGCGATCACGGGCAGTTCGATGGCCATGGCATCGGCCAGGTTGAGGCCAAATCCCTCGGCCCTGTGCAGGCTCACAAGGGCGTCGGCACTGCAGAACAAAGCATCGAGCTCCGTGCGGCTGAGCAGGCCGTCCAGCCAGCGGACGCGCTGATCGCCGCCGGCCAGGGCCTCCAGTTCGCGGCGCTGGCCTGGGAACTGTTCGGCGCTGCTGGTTTTGATGAGCAGTTCCACCGATGGGTCCTGGTCTGCCCGTTCGGGGGGGAAGGCCTGCTGGAAGGCCGCGATCACCCCGGCTGGGTTCTTGCGCTCTGGGGTGCTCCAGAAATCGAACAGGCTGAGAAAGCGGAAGGGGGTGGAGCGATGGTTCTGCCGCTGGGCCTGGCGCTTGCTTCGCAGCAGATCGAGCCTGGGCCAGTCGGGTAGATGGGGCAGGGGCACCACCGGCACCGGGCTGCGCTGGCTGAGGCTCTGGGCGCAGTAGGCGCTGGGGCACCAGATCTCGTCGTAGTCCGCGAAGTGGAGCTCCCAGCCATCGGGGAAAGCTTCCAGTTCCCAGGCCCAGTAGCCGATGCGCAGGGGGGCCGTGAGCCGGGCGGGATCAAGCAGCCCCGGGGTGGCCGCGAGCACGTTGGGGTTGGTGTGCACCAGATCCAACACCACCGTCGCTGGTGCTGCTGGTGGCGTTGCTCCTGGTTGGTTGGCCTTGGCTGGGGCGGCCGCAAGGGATTTGTGGGTCGCCAGTTTCAGATCAACGCAATGCACGCGACAGCCGCAGGCTTCAAGGCTGCGGCGGGTTGCCGCAGCCCCATCACCCAACCCGAAGCTGGCTGAAACGTGGCCAAACAGACGCACATCCAGCACGTTGGCCAGCTTCGGATGGACGCTCAGGCCCTGGGTTCAAATGAACTCCACTGAGCTCTTGCTGAAGGTGTCCCCATTGGAGCGCAGGCGGAATGTATCGCCATTGCTGGTGCTGATGCGCAGCCTGTCGGTACCGAACCCCTCCACATCGGAACGCTTGGCTTCGAGCTGGATGGTGTCTTTTTTTCGGTTGAAGTCGGCGATGTTCAGCCGACCGCTGCGGCTTAGCCCCCCCTTCTCAACAAGCACCGTATCCTGGCCCCCACCCAGCTCCACACTGGAGCGGCGCAGGCGCTCATTCACCACCACCGAATCCTTGCCCCGGCCCAGCTGCACGGTGTTGTTGCCCTTGTTGAACACCACCAAGTCGGCGCCTTTGCTGCCGATGAAGCTGTCATCCCCTTCGGAAAGCACCGTGAAGGTGTTGGGCCGCTCATCCAGCTTGGAACGCAGATCAGCTGGAATCAGGCTTCTGGTGACCTGCTCCGAACGACTGTTGAAACCGTTGAGGTCAATCACCACTTTCTTGGCAAGGCTGGCATCCACCGCCAATCCCCCAATGGGCAGGGGGTTGCCGTTGTCGGTGCCGACGGTGATGAAGGTGTTGCCCCGCATCACCACGGTCTGGTTTTGGGCACCAATCACGCCCTCGGCGCCGGAGCTCAGAGTGATGGCTTCCTCAAAGGTCTCGCCCCGCCCGGGCTCGGAGGTCACGATCAGGACTACGCCACCGTCGACCGAAGCGCCGGGGGCCGGGATATCCAGACCATTGATATCAACTGGTTCGAGGGGAGTGGGGGCGAAGGACATAC
>JAGYNF010000076.1 GCA_018400215.1 Cyanobium sp. M55B138
CTCGAACAGGTTCTCCAGCACGCGCATGGCCGCATGGCGCTGCTGGCGGGGCTGGGGAGCGCGAATGTTGGTGACGGGGGTGTGCAAAATCTTATTGATGATCCCCTTGCTCAGGGCTTCCACCACCTTCCGTTCTCGGGCGGAGAGGTCGGGACCCATGCGGCTGAGGGCCTTCTGCAGCTCCTGTTCGCGAATGTCCTCCAACTGCTTGCGCAGGCGATTCACCACCGGCACGGCCTCCAGACCATCCCACCACTCAAGGAACAGCCGGGCCTCCTCCACCAGCATGCCCTCGGCCTCCGCCGCGATCTCCCGACGGGCTTCCTGATTGCGGCAGACCACCTCCTGCAGATCATCCACATCGAAGGACTGCACCCCCTGCAGCTCGGCCGTATCCGCGGCGATGTTGCGGGGCACACCGATGTCGATCAACATCAGCGAGCTGCGGCGGTTGAGGGCGCTGAGGCGCTGGGCCGAGATGATCGGCTCCTCCGCGGCGGTGCTCGTGAACACCAGCGAGCAGGTGCTGAGGCAGTGGTCCAGCTCCTCCAGGGGACGACACTGAACGGGCAGGGCGGGGAAGTCGGCGGCCAGCAGCTCGGCCCGACTCACGGTGCGGTTCAGCAGCACCACCCCACGGCAACCCTTGGCCTGGAGGTGCTGCAGCAGCAGCCGCGCCATGCGGCCAGCGCCCACCACCGCCACCTGCTCCTGGTCGAGGGGCACGAGCTCGTCGGCCCCCCGGCCCTGGCCCACCTTCAGCTGGGCCAACTCAACGGCGGCCGAACTGATCGAAACAGCCCCGGTGCCCAGGTTGGTTTCGCTGCGCACCCGTTTGCCGGTGCTGACGGCTTGGTTCAGCAGGCGATTGAGAATGGGCCCCACGGAGCGGTGCTCCTGGCCGAGCCGCACCATTTTTTTGACCTGGGAGAGAATTTGCCCCTCGCCCAGCACCAGCGAATCGAGGCCAGCGGCAACCCGCAGCAGGTGGGCGATCGCCTCCTCGTGGTGGTAGGTGAACAGGTGGGGGGACAGCTCCTCAAAGGCCAGACCAGAGTGCTGGCTGAGGAAGGCGCCAACGGCATCGATGCCCTGCTCCGGGTGGCGCAGCAGGGCATAGATCTCCAGCCGGTTGCAGGTGCTGAGAATGGAGGCCTCGAGCACCTGGTCGTCGCCCCGAAGCTGCTGGAGGGAGGCCTCCATGGTTTGCTCCGGGATGCTGAGCCGCTCCCGGATTTCCACCGGAGCGGTGCGATGGCTCAGTCCGACGACCGCGATGTGCATGGAGGGGAGGGGGTGGGCCGATCAGACAGTCCGCCTCCTTCAGTGAAGCGCAATGCTCTGGGCGCCGTCCTTGATGTGCACGGTGGTGGTGAACCGGGCCGTGTTGTCGAGGGTGCTGATCACCAGGCTGCTCGTGCGGGTGCAGTCCTTCTCGAACTTCACCCCGTCGAACAGCAGGCCATCGGTGATGCCACTGCCGGCGAACATCACATTCTCGCCGCAGGCAAGCTCCTCGGCCTCATACACCTTGTCGGGATCGGTGATGCCCATCTCGGTCAGGCGCGCCAGGTTGCCCTCCTTGGTGAGGCCCTCCCACTCGGAGGTCTGGGCCACGGCCGGGTCATACACCAGCTGGCCCTGGAAGTGGCCGCCCAGGGCCCGCAGGGCTGCGGCGGAGATCACGCCTTCAGGGGCAGCCCCAATGCCCATCAGGCAGTGGGTGCCGGTGCCAGCGAAGCCACAGGCGATCGCGGCCTGCACATCGCCATCGGAGATGGGCTGCACCCGGGCGCCGGTGGCGCGGATCTCGGCGATCAGGTCCTTGTGGCGGGCCCGATCCATCACCACAATCACCAGCTCATCGGCCGGCATGCCGAGGCATTCGCTGAGGATGCGGATGTTTTCCGTGGCGGATTTGTTGATGTCCACCTTGCCCTTGGCGGCCGGAGGGGCGGCCAACTTCTTCATGTAGAAATCGGGGGCGTTGAACAGGCCACCGCGGTCGGACGCCGCCAGAACGGCCATCGAGCCCCGTTGGCTGTTGGCACAGAGGTTGGTGCCCTCGCAGGGATCCACGGCGAAATCGACGCCCGGGCCGCTGCCGCTGCCGACTTCTTCCCCGATGTACAGCATGGGGGCCTCATCCCGCTCCCCTTCGCCGATCACGATCCGGCCCTGCATCTGGATCTGACCCATGCGTTCCCGCATGGCCTCGACCGCGGCAGCATCGGCCTCGTTTTTGAGGCCCAGGCCCGTGAGCTTGGCCGAGGCGATGGCGGCCTGTTCGACGACCTCGAGAATTTCCTGAATGAGGGTGCGATCCACGGTGATCCGGCTGGGGGAGGTACTGAAGGCACGGGAGCTGGATGCACAGGGATCAGGCCCTCGCTGAAGCACCCCTTGGGGTGATCTCCAGCACCGAGACCTGTTGCTGCGCGGCCTCTCGGGCCTGAAGCGCGGCCACTGTATCAGCGCTGGCTGGCGGCACCGCTGGGGCCCCCGAAGGCCCGCTCTTTACACTTTCCAACACCCCTTGCCCCGGCCCCCCATGAGCACCAAATCCCTGGTGGTCTCCCCATCGATCCTGTCGGCTGATTTTTCCAAGCTGGGGGAGGACGTTCAGGCCGTGGATCGGGCGGGGGCCGACTGGATCCACGTGGATGTGATGGACGGCCGCTTCGTGCCCAACATCACCATTGGCCCCCTGATCGTGGAGGCCCTGCGCCCGGTGACCGCCAAACCCCTTGACGTTCACCTGATGATCGTGGAGCCGGAACGGTATGTGGCTGACTTCGCCAAGGCCGGTGCCGACATCATCTCGGTGCAGGTGGAGGCCTGCCCACACCTGCACCGCAACCTCGCCCAGATCAAGGATCTCGGCAAGCTGGCCGGTGCGGTGCTCAACCCCAGCACCCCGCTCGACAGCCTCGATTACTGCCTGGAGCTCTGCGACCTGGTGCTGATCATGAGTGTGAACCCTGGCTTCGGTGGCCAGAGCTTCATCGACAACCAGGTGGAGAAGATTCGCTCCCTGCGCCGCCTCTGTGATGAGCGCGGCCTCGATCCCTGGATTGAGGTGGATGGCGGCATCAAACCTGCCAATGCCTGGAAGGTGATCGAGGCCGGCGCTAACGCAATCGTGAGTGGTTCTGGCGTGTTCGGCGCCAGCGATTACGCCAGTGCCATTCAGGGAATCCGCGACAGCAAGCGCCCTGCAGCCGTGGCGGCCTGAAGCTGATCACCGCCCCCTCAGTTCATGGGTGGCGGTGATCAGCTGTCAAAGAACCAGCCGTAGCTGTGCAGACCAATGCCCAGCAGGTTCACGCCGATGTAGCAGACGGCGATCACCACCAGGCCGACGGACGCCACAACGGCGGGCCGGCGGCCCTGCCAGCCGCGGATCAGGCGGGTGTGGAGATAGGCGGCGTAGACCAGCCAACAGATCAGGGCCCAGGTTTCCTTCGGATCCCAGCTCCACCAGCTGCCCCAGGCTTCATTGGCCCACACCGCCCCGCTCACCAGACCCACCGAGAGCAGCAGGAAGCCCACCGTGATCGTGCGATAACTGAGTGAATCAAGCTGCTCAGCAACCGACATGGTGACGCTGCTGAGCTGCAGGGGTGCGCGCATGGCACCGGGGCCATCGCTGGCCAGGCTGGCCTGGCGATAGCCGCCGCTACCGATCGAGCTGCTGCGGAGCTCGAGGTCCTGGCCCCGATCGATGACCAACACCGCCACCGATAGCAGCGAACCCACCAACAGGGCCGCGTAGCTCAACATGATCACGCTGACATGCATCACCAGCCAGCTGGAGCGCAGGGCCGGCACCAGGGGCGAGGCTTCCTGCAGCTGGTCGGGCAGGGCGAAGCTGGCAAAGGCCACGCATCCCAGGGCCATCGGTGTGGTGGCGGCTGGCACCAGGGCCGAGGGCCAGCTGCGCTCCACCAGCAGCTGGGTCAGGGTGCAGGCCCAGGCCAGGAAGCACAGCGATTCGTAGAGATTGCTGATGGGGAAGTGGCCGGAGTCAATCCAGCGCAGCACCAGCTGGGCCGTGAGGCAGAGGTTGGCACTCGCCACCAACAGCCGCACCGTTGAACTGGGACGGCCACCACTGACCGACCAGAACGCCAGGGGCAACACCACCAGCAACAGGGCAAAAGCGGCAAAGCCAAGGCCGAGCACCGGGTCACGCAGCAGATCGAACAAGGTCAGAGCCACACCTGGCGCCAGTCTGGCGTGTGGCGGGCCCCAAAGAGGCCCTCAGCGGCTGGCCTGTCGCAACAACCCCACGCCGATCAGCAGGAAGATCAACACGGGCAGCCAGGCAGACACAAACGGGGAGATGGCGCCATTCACGCCCATGGCGCTGAAGCTGAAGGCCACCAGGTAGTAGCTGAAAATCAAGATCACGCTCAGGCCAAAACCCTGCCCGCGGCTTCGGCGTGAATTGGGTCGCACGCCCAGGCTGCTACCCAACAGACCGAACACAAAACAGACGGCCGGGAAGGAAAATTTCTCCATGATGCGCACGCGCATCTTGCGCGCTTCCTTGGGATCGCCCGATTCCCGCAACAGGCGCTCGGCCCTGCGGGACTGGCCAATGGTCATGGCCTTGGAATCGGTGGGCAACTTGGCCACCCGAATCGGTTGATTGCCCAAGGGGTAGAGATAGCGGTCAAAACTGGCCGATGTGGAGGGGGATGTGGCGTCGTCGGTCACCACATACACATGGCCATCGAGAAACTCCCATTGGGCCTCCTCTTCGTTCCAGCGGCCGCGATCCGCCGTGAGCATCAGCCGCTGGCCAGCCCGCGAGAGATCCAACAGGGTCACCTGTTCCATCACCCCTTCGTTGAACCGTTGGGCATAAAAGAACTGGGTAAGGCCCCGCTCCTGGGAGCCATCGGGCATCACCACGTCGCCAAATCGGGAGTAGCTGATCCGGTTGCGCTGTTCACCCACAACGGCTCTGCCAATCGCCCGGTTCAAGGTGGCCTTGGCCTGGAACAGGGTGTGGGGAACGACCGCCTCGTTAAACGAGAAGGTGAGCAGGGTCATCACCAGGGCCAGGGCCAGGGCTGGGCACACCATGCGCCAGGTTGCAACGCCAACACTGCGCAGGGCCGTGAGTTCACTGTTCCCCGTGAGCCTGCTGTAGGTGAGCAGCGTGGCCATCAAGGTGGCCATGGGAAAGGAGAGCACCAGAAACGATGGCAGCTCCAGCAGCAACACCTGGGCCGCCACGTCCAGGGGCAGGCCAGATTCAGCAATACGCCGCACCAGGTCAAAGACCGCGCCCACCGAGAGGGACACGGCCGTGAAGGCGGCAATGCCAAAAATGAGGGGGCCGAACAGCTCCCCCAACAGCCATCGATCCAGCAGGGGCAGGCAACGCCACGGCACCAGCAGCTTGGAGCCAGCACGGCTGAGAATACTCATAACCTGAACCCTTCGCCCAGGTAATGGCGACGCACCTTGGGATCGTGACCGACCGTTTTGGAATCCCCTGAGGCCAAAATAGAACCCTCTGAAAGGATATAGGCCCGATCGGTAATGGCCAGGGTTTCACGCACATTGTGGTCCGTAATCAAAACCCCCATTCCCCTTAGCCGCAGCCCCCCAATCAGCTCCTGTAGATCAGCAACAGCGATGGGGTCTACGCCGGCAAAGGGTTCATCGAGTAGCAGATATTGCGGTCCGCTTTCGCCCACAGCCAGAGCGCGGGCCACCTCGCAGCGCCGCCGTTCCCCCCCGGAGAGTTGCAGGCCACGGCGGTGCTGGAAGGCCGAGAGTCGGAATTCGTCGATCAGGGCATCCAGCCGCTGGCGGCGATCCCGCTGGGGCACGCCACTCTGCTCCAGGGCGAGCTCGAGGTTTTGGCGCACCGTGAGCTGGCGAAACACGCTGGCCTCCTGGGGTAGATAGCCAATGCCCAAACCCGCTCGCCTCGGCATGGAGAGGCCGGCCACATTGCGGCCATCACAGAGCACCCGTCCGGCATCGGGGCGCAGCAGGCCGGTGACCAGCCCGAAGGTGGTGGTTTTGCCAGCACCATTAGGACCCAGCAGACCCACCACTTCGCCGGGCTCCAGGTCGATGGACACATGGTTCACCAGCACCCGGCCCCCCATGGCCAGGACGACGTCCTCCAACACCAAGCTCATGGCGTCTTGGGGTCGACTGATGGGGTGGACAGGGGGGCAATCGGGAAGCGACTCAAAACCTGGCCCCCCTCGGCTGGAAGCGCCACGAGCCGCTCTTCCTCCACCAGATAGGTGATGCGGTCGGCCTGGATTGAGGGCCCCTCCGTCTGAATCACATCCACATCGCCGCTGAGCACCACCCGACCTTCGCGGCTGAAGTACTGGGCCTGCCGGGCGGTGGCCACCACCCGGCGGTCCGGGTAGACGATCCGCACATTGCCGCTGGCGGTGACGATGCCGGTGAGGTTGTCGGCACGCTGCACATCAGACTCGATCGACACCGTGCCGGTCACGGGCGTGACGGCCTGGACCTGGACCAGGCTCTGAGCATGGGCCTGGCCCCCGAGGGCCATCGTCAGCCCAAGGGCCAGCGAACGCAGCAATCCAACGGTCAGGGCACTGGCCTCGCTCTGGTAATGACCCATAGCCATCAAATCTACAGACCGTGCTTCGGTTCCACCTGTCTCAGGCAGGGTGCCTGGAGCCCGGCGGTGTTCTGTTCAGCCTGGAGTGCATCCAACCAGGCCCTGGCCTGGTGGCGCAGGGCCAGCAGGTTGAGCCCAAGGGCCTCATCGGGACTGCGCTGGAGGCGGCCCAGGCCCTCGCCGGTGAGGATCATCGCTCCCCGGAGATTGCCCCGACTGTGGTGAAGCTGGCCCACGGCGATCTGGAGGATGCCCTGGAGCACCTGCCGCATCGGCCCAGCCGTTTCGTGCCAGAGCTCCTCGAGGCCGTCATGACATCCATACCACTCGCTGCTGTTGAACAGCTCCACAGCGGCTAACAGCCTGGGGTCGCCAGCCAGTGCCTGCTCCTCCTGCTCCGATCCAGGCGGTTGCCCCACGGGATGCGCGACCGCTCAGCGCTTGGCAGCCTTTTTGGAGGGCAATTTGCGCAGACGGATCGATTCAGGGGTGACCTCCAACATTTCATCGGGACCGATGTATTCCAGCGCCCGCTCCAGGGTCATCTGAATGGGAGACTGCAGGGTGTCAAGCACCTCCGCCCCGGCCGAGCGAATGTTGGTGACCTGCTTGGCCTTGCAGACGTTGAGTTCGAGGTCGGGCGGACGGTTGTGTTCACCCACGATCATCCCCTTGTACACCTTGGTGCCGGGAGTGATGAAGAACTGGCCCCGGTCTTCCGCACCCTTGAGCGCATAGAAGGTGGCGGTGCCCTCCTCAAAGGCGACCAGCACACCGTTGCGACGGTTGTCCATGTCGCCCTGCATCGGGCGGTAGTCGAGGAAGGAGTGGCTCATGATGCCCTCTCCCCTGGTGGCGCGAATGAACTCGCCGCGGAAACCGATCAGGCCGCGGGCGGGCACCACAAACTCCAGCTGGGTGCGGCCGTCGTT
>JAGYNF010000077.1 GCA_018400215.1 Cyanobium sp. M55B138
CAATTTAATTTAGGTGAAGAATTAGATATGTCAACCGCACAATATTATGGTAAGATGACTTTTGGGGATGAAAGATTATTCTACGGTAATTTAAGAACACATATTGCGGCGACAATATATAAATCACTATTTAATATTAATATAGATGGTGCAACAATTGCATCTAGTAGTAATACTACATATGACTTTGGTTTAGATAGATATGTTAGTGAGATAGGTGTGTTAGATAATAACAATAATTTGGTATTGGTTGGTAAGTTATCTAGACCTATTAGATTGGCAGATTCTACTACCGCCTCAATAGAACTAACAATAGACTTTTAAATAATAAAAAATGGGATTCATAGATAGTGCAACTACAGTAACAATCAGAGCGAGATTAACTAATCTCGGAAGAGAGAAGATATTGACAAATAATAATACTATCTTCACTCATTTTATTTTGGGTGACTCTGATGCAAATTATAACACAATTGAAAAACTAACATCGGGAAAGATACCTACAGATAGTGGTAATTTAGGTGTGAATAGTACAACTAACGATAATATATTTGAGAATGTAGGTATTGGTAGTAAATTATTTGTGACTGTTGCACCTACCACTAAAAAATTAGTAGAGAAAAATTCTAATAAAATTAATATGGAAATCACAAAAGTGGGTGAAAACACTGTCAGTGGTAGTTCTCTTACTTATGTGCTATTAGATAGGGATAATACTAGTAGTGTAAACACTAACTATTTTAAAAGTTTATCTTTACCGATAAAAAAGGCAGATGTTAATGTATTCACAGGTACGACATCACAAAACGGAGGGTGGTCAGACACACCATTTAGTGGTTTAGGTGTAAGTAATGTACTTATGGGTGTGATCGACAATGATAAATATGGTGAGATTATAGATGGTAAATCAGTTAAATTAGAGATACCTGTTTATACTGGATACACAACAGGTGGTACACCTACTGGTTTAACTACATATACATTATATACTACATACCCTAAAACTACAATCCCTAGAACAGATTTAGATTCAGATTATATTGATGGAAGTAGTTACCCACAAACATTATTTAAAAGAAAAATCAGCCCCCGAAAAGCCGGCGGTGCGATCCACCAGCACCTCGAGGGGCAGGCGATGGCCTGGGCGGCGGCGGCGCAGCTGCAGGTCGAGGATGGCGCGCCGCTCCTCCCCGCTGGGCAGGTCCAGCAGAAAGATCTCGTCGAAGCGGCCCTTGCGCAGCAGCTCCCCCGGCAGCCGTTCCACCGCATTGGCGGTGGCCACCACGAACACGGCGGATGTTTTTTCGGCCATCCAGGTGAGCACCGTGCCCAGCACCCGCTGGGTGGTGCCGCCATCGCTGCGGGAATCACCGCCAAAGCCCTTGTCGATTTCGTCGATCCAGAGCACGCAGGGGGCCATGGCCTCGGCCCGTTGAATCATTTCGCGGGTGCGGGCTTCGGAGGCGCCCACCAGGCCGGCGAAGAGGCGGCCCACATCCAGGCGCAGCAGCGGCATGCTCCAGCTGTGGGCAATCGCCTTGGCGGTGAGCGATTTGCCCGTGCCCTGGGGGCCCACCAGCAGCACCCCGCGGGGCAGGGGCAGGCCGTAGCGGCGGGCCTCGTCGCTGAAGGCCATGCGGCGTTGTTCCAGCCAGTGCTTGAGGGCGTCCAGGCCACCGATGTCGGCGGGGGTGGCCTCGCTGGGGCAGTACTCCAGCAGTTCGCTCTTGGCGATGGCCTGGCGCTTTTCCTCCAGCACCTCGGCCAGGTCTTCCTCGCTGAGCCGGCCGCGGCGGGCCAGGGCCCGGGCAGCCAGCTGGCGCACCCGCTGCTCACTGAGGCCGTGGCAGGCGTCGGTGAGCTGGTTCAGCACGGCGGGCTCCAGGGGGTCGCCGCAGGCCTGGGCGATTGAGCCCAGCAGCAGGCCGATTTCGGTGGCATCCGGCAGGGGCAACTCCAGCAGGGTGATGCAGTCGTCGAGCTCCAGGGGCAGCTGCCAGGCCGGGGCGGTGATCACCAGGGTGCGGGGCACCTGGCGCAGGGACGAGGCCAGGTTGCGCAGGCGACGGCAGATGCCGGCATCGTCGCAGTAGCGGTGAAAATCGCGCAGCAGCAGGATCGCCCCCTCATCGGCGGGCAGGGGGTCGAGGCAGGCCAGGGCTGCCAGGGGATTGCGGGCCGCTTCCCCCTCGCGGTTGGGGGCGCCGTTGAGGCCGGCGATGAAGTCCCAGCGCAGCAAGGTGCGGTTGCCCAGCCGCTGGGCCGCCTGCTCCAGCAGGGATTCGACCCGTTCCTCCTCCAGGCTGCGGATCCAGATGATGGGTGTGCGGGAGCGAATCAGTAGATCGAGCTGGTCGGCCCAGGTGCCCCCGTTCATGGCTGCTGCAGCTGTTGCAGGGCGGCCCAGCGCGGGTCGGTGGGCTGGTGGTCACTGCTCCAGCGGGCTGGACCGGGACAGTCCGGCCCGCAGCGGTTCACCACAGGCAGTTGCAGGCTCAGCTGCTCAAAGGTCCAGTGGGCCGGATCAAAACAGCCGTTGGGATCCAGGCTCTCCGTGAGGTGGTCGGGGTCGAGGTCGATGGTGCTGCCATGGCTCTCCAGCGCTCCCTGCTCCACGGCTTCGGGTTGCAGCCCCTGTTGGCGGGCCTCTTCCCCCAGCCACAGCAGCTCGCGGGTGGAGAAGCTGAGGGGGTGGTTGAAGTGCTGCAGGCAGCGGTCACAGCGCAGGGTCACGATCGTGTGGGCCTCGCCATCCACCTCGAGCAGATCGCTGCGGTGGATGGCCTGCACCCGGCCGCGCACGGGGGTGAGGCTCTCCAGCCCGGCGAGGTGCTCAGCCAGCTCCCAATGCAGGCCTTCCGCCACACGGCTGAGCTCCTGAATCGAGATCGGCTGGAGCTGGCTCACTTCTTGGCTTTGGGCTCAAAGGGCAGCCGGTCCCCACCGCCGGGGCTGGCCGCCACGGTGAGGGCCTGCTGGGCCAGCTGTTGGTCGAGGATTTTCTGGAGATTGTCCGGCAGGGCCTCACGGGTGAGCAGGAAGGTCTGCAGGCCCTGGAAGATGTTGGCCACCACCATGTAGAGCAACACGCCAGCCGGCAGGGGGAAAAACAGGAACATGGCCGTGATCATCACCGGCGTGATCTTGTTGGCGGTCGACTGCTGGGGGTTGGGGGGCATGCCCATCCCCGAGAGGATCTGGGAGAGGAACAGGCTGGCCCCGAAGGCCGCCACCAGGATGGCGATGTCCCAGTTCACGCCGGCGTCGCCCATGAAGCCCACCTGGCCCAGGGCCTGGATGAACAGGAAGCCGGTGCGGGCGGCCAGGCCGGGGATCTTGGCTTCCACCGTGGCATCGCCGGGGGAGAGGGCCGTGATCGTGCCGTTCTGATCCACGCTCACCACGGTCTCTCCCTTGGTGACGCTCCAATTGGGCTGGAAGCGGTCGCCGTTCTCGCTGTCGGCCAGCACGCTGGCGAAACTGCTGCCCTCCCTGGTGTGGAGGTTCACCGTTTCGCGGTCATCAACGCCGAGCTTGGTGCCCTTTTCCAGGGTGCCGATCACCGGCACATGGTTGCTGCTGCTCAGGAAAATGGAGTGGCTGGCACTGTTGAAGGGCTTGGGCTCCACCGCGGCGATCTGGTCGGCGGGCAACACCTTGATGTTGAAGGTGTAGGGCACATCGGCAAACGGGGAGCCCCGCAGGGTCGCAAACAGGGCGAACAGGATCGGCATCTGCACCAGCAGGGGCAGGCAGCCCGCCAGGGGGCTGCCGAACTCCTTCATCAACTTGCCCAGCTCCTCCTGCTGCTTCTGGGGGTTGCTGGCGTGCTTGCTGCGGATTTCGGCCTGGCGCTGCTGCATCACCGGTTGGGCGATGCGCATGCGTCGGGCATTGCGGATCGAGCCGGCGCTCAGGGGGAACAGGGCCAGGCGGATCACCACCGTGAGGGCGACGATCGCCAGGCCATAGCTGGGCACCAATCCGTAGAAGAAATCGAGGATTGGGATCAGCAGGTTGTCGGAGATGTAGCCGATCACGGCGCTGGGGGTGCTGGGGTGAGGGGTTCAGCGTGGCTCAGTGTGCCTGAGCGGGGGAGGTGGCTGTGGCTCTGCTCAGGCCGCCATCCCCTTGGGCTTGGCCGGCTGGGAGGCGGCGCCGCGGCGCTCGTCGATGTAGGTCTCCAGTTCGCGGAAGCGGGGCACGGCGCGCATTTCCAGTTTGGCGCCGTCGCTGAGCACCAGCACCATGTCGCCCCAGGCGCCAAATCCCCGCGGCACGCTGCGCACCTCCCGGATCTGGCTGTACACCACCTGGGTGCGGTCCCGCCCCAGCCAGCCGCCATTCACCTCGATGCGGCGGCTGGTGATGCGAAAACGCAGCCACAGGGCCCGCACGATCGCCCCCACGGCAAAGGGAATGCCGATCAGGGTGAGCCCAAACAGCAGGTTGAGCAGCAGGTCTCCCTTGGCCGGCCCCCCTTCGTAAAACACGGTTTCCTCGATTGGGGCGCCGGCGCCTGAAGGAAAGGACTTGTTCATCGACTCAGGCCTGCGCGCTGCAGAAGCTCATCACATTCTCCCAGCAGGTTGGCTGGATCGCGCTCGGCACTGCCGGGCTTGCAGCTCAACAGCAGCCACACCGGCCCCTCCGGATTGGCGATCGCCTGCTGCACCAGATGGTCGTGCAGCAGGCGCCGCAGGCGGTTGCGCCGCACGGCGCGCTTGTGCACCTTGCTACTCACCACCACCCCACAGCGCCAGGCACTGGGGGTGCGGTGCCGCTGGCTGGGGGGTAGGAGTTCGGGTTGGGCGGGGAGCCAGCGCAACACCAAAAAGGGGCCGTGGCTGGCACGACCCCTGCGGTAGAGCGTTTGAAAGATGCGTTGGCCCTTGAGCCGATGCCGTTGGGGCAGCGCCATCCAGGCTGTCGGCTCAGACCGCCAGGCGGGAGCGGCCCCGGCGGCGGCGGGTGCGGATCACGCGGCGGCCCGTGTGGGTGCGCATGCGCACACGGAAACCGGAAACCCGTTTGCGCTTGCGGCTGGTTCCTTCAAGTGTGCGCTTGGTCATGGCCGGATGCTCGCTCCCCTCTGCTCGTCAGGAATTGGTCTGAGGCGTCAACCTATCAGGTGGCGGTCGCCCCTCAGTTGTTGGGCGGGTCGATCTGGATCAACCAGCTGCCCAGGTAGCCGGAGATGGGCACGTCGCCGGGGGCCTGGGCCAGGGCATTGAACTGATACATGCCCGTGTTGTAGGGGTTGAACAGGCGCATGTAGACCCCAATGGTGCCGGTGTCGGCCACGGGGGTGTCGGGGAAGATCTCCAGGGCGCTGCCGTCCTCCGTCAGCTCGATGGTGGCGGGAATCTGCTCCACGCAGCGCGTGCGCGCCAGCATGCCGCCCTCGCTCATCCTGCAGAGCTGCACCCGCTTCGGATCGATGTTGGCGTCGAACGAGCTGGGAATGGTGACGCTCAGCTTGAGGATCGCGGTCTTGCGATCCCGGGGCCGCAGCATCAGGTAGTACTCAGCACGCCGCAGCCGCATGGTGTTGGTCACATAGAAGTAGAGCTTGCGGTAGTCGCTGGAATTGTCCCAGCGGAATTCCATCAGGCTCGGGGTGCCCTGGGCCCCCGCCGGCTGCACCAGGGGACTCCGTTCAGGCAACCCCAGGCCCAGCACGGCCGCGGTGGTGAGGCCGGCCGCCGCCCCCAGCCCCAGTAGCCGTTGACCCAGGGGCCCGGAGCCAGGGCGACGGGGACGGGCTGATCGGGGCAGCCGCGGCAGGGGGGGGAAGGCCATCGGACGGTTACGCGACACACTTGATTCTCATCAGTCTGCGCGGAGCCCTGGTGCGATTGGTGGTCGGACCCTTAGCTGGCGCGGTCGGGGCGGAGCTTGGCGGCCTCGCCCAGGTAGGGGTGGCAGGGTTGCCGCTCAGGCTCCAACCAGGCATGGGCCAGCAGCCGGATGCAGCGGGGCAGGTCGCCGGCCACGGCCATCTGCTGGCAGTCCAGTAGGGCCACATGGTCCCAGCCGCGGCGGCGGCGGGCAATCGCGGCCGGGAAGATGGCATCCAGATCGGCCGTGACCGAAAAGGTCACCGACACCACCCGCTCACCCTCGAGGCCGTTGCGGGCCACCAGGGCATCCATCAACTCCGCCACGGCGGCGCTGATCGCCTCGGCGCTGTTCTCCGCCGCCGTGGTGGCGCCCCGCAGGGCCCGCAGTTGCAGGCTGTCGCTCATGGTCGCCAGAGCCACAGGGGTTGGCCGGCCCAGGCCAGCTCCAGGTTGAGCAGCTGGCCCAGGCTGCGCAGGGCCGAGCGACCGGGCAGCAGTCCGCCAAAACGGCGCGGGGCGGCACCGAACTCGAGGGGCCGGGTTTTCTCCGGGTCGAGCCCCGCCAGGCTGGCGGCCAGGCAGCGGGCCGCCTCCTCATCGCCCAGCACATCCACCAGGCCCAGCTCCAGCGCCTGGGCGCCGCTGAACACGCGGCCATCGGCAAACCGCCGCACCGCGTCCTCCTCCAGGTTGCGACCCCCGGCGACGGCGGCCACGAACTGGTCGTAGCTGGAATCGATCAGGCCCTGCAACAGCTCCCGCTCGCCCTCGGTCAGGGCCCGATCCGGCGAGAGGATGTCCTTGTAGAGGCCACTCTTCACGGTTTCGAAGCTGATGCCGATCCGCTCCAGCAGTTTGGAGAGGTTGTTGCCCCGCAGGATCACGCCGATCGAGCCGGTGATGGTGCCCGGGTTGGCCACGATCTGTTCGGCCGCCACGCCGATGTACACCCCGCCGGAGGCGGAGATGTTGCCAAAACTGGCCACCACCCTGCAGCCCTTCTGCCGCAGGCGCAGCAGGGCTGCATGAATCTCCTGGCTGTCCCCCACGGTGCCGCCGGGGCTGTCGATACGCAGCAGCAGGGCTGGACATTCCCGCCGCTCCACCTGGTGGAGGGCCTTGAGCACGCGCTTGCGGGTGCCGCCGGCAATGGGGCCCTCAATCGCAATGCGGGCCAGGGTGCGTCGGGTCTTGCGGCGCCAGGGCCAGATCATGCGTCAGCAGTTGAGGTGGCTGGATCTTAAAAAGAAGCACCGATCGGGATCCGGTCCCCATGCTCCAGTTCCTGCGGGGGCCCCTGTTGATGCTGTTGCCCTTCGCCCTCTGGGGCACGGCGATGGCGGCGATGAAACCCCTGCTGGCGGTGGGCACTCCCCTGCAGGTGGCCTGTTTGCGGCTGCTGCCCGCTGGGGCGGTGCTGCTGCTGGTGGCGGTGCTGGGGCGCCGTTCGCTGCGGATTGACCGCCGCGATTGGCCCTGGTTGCTGGGGTTTGCCCTGGTCGACGGCAGCCTGTTCCAGGGCCTGTTGGCCCGGGGGCTGGAGCAGACCGGTGCCGGCCTGGGCTCGGTGCTGATTGACTCCCAGCCCCTGCTGGTGGCCCTGCTGGCCCGCAGCCTCTTCGGCGAGGCGATCAACCCGGTGGGTTGGTTGGGCCTGATGCTGGGCCTGCTGGGGATCCTCTGCCTGGGCCTGCCGGCGGCGGTGCTGCATCACTGGTGG
>JAGYNF010000078.1 GCA_018400215.1 Cyanobium sp. M55B138
GCCGCGGCCTGGCCCTGCTGCTGCGCCAGCCGGGGGCCACCGCCCTGGCCTTTGGCCTCAGCCAACACCTGCCGGCCCTGGCCGAGCAGCTGGTGGCCCAGCTCAACCATGTGGCAATCCCGCCCCGCCAGCTCTCGCCATGCCCCTGAGCATCCGCGGCCTCGGCACGGCCGTGCCGCCCCACCAGGTGAACCAGGCCGAGGCGATGGCCCTGGCCGAACGGGTGAGTGCCGACAGCGGCAACCGGGCGGCGCTGGTGCGGCGGATCCAGGGCCGCACCCAGGTGCGGCAGCGCGGCAGCGTGCTGGCCACGGACACCGCCGCCCAGCACCCCAGCGGCGAGCGGCTGCCCTTCTACGGCAGCCAGAGCCCGAGCACGGCCGCCCGCATGGCGGCATTCGCCGACCATGCCGCCCCCCTGGCCCTGGCGGCGGTGCGCGCCGCCTTAGCCGATGCGGCGATGGTGGCCCCCCAGATCACCCACCTGATCACCGTGAGCTGCACCGGTTTCCAGGCGCCGGGCGTGGATCTGGCCCTGATCCACCAGCTCGGGCTGGATGCGGGGGTGCAGCGCACCCACGTGGGGTTCATGGGCTGCCACGGCGCCCTCAACGGTCTACGGGTGGCCCAGGCCTTTGTGGAGGCCGATGCCGATGCGGTGGTGTTGCTCTGTGCGGTGGAACTGTGCAGCCTGCATCTCTATTACGGCTGGGATCCAGAGAAGGTGATCGCCAATGCCCTGTTTGCCGATGGGGCCGCCGCCCTGGTGGCCACCGCCCGCCCTGCCAACCCCCTCCCCAAGCCTGGCCCTGACGCTGGCCTCAACCTGCGGGCCACCGGCTCCACCGTGATCCCCCACACCGCGGAGTTGATGCACTGGCAGATCGGCGACCGCGGCTTCGAGATGGGGCTCTCCCCCCGGGTGCCAGAGGCGGTGGCCGGCCAGCTGCGTCCCTGGCTGCAGCGCTGGCTGCAACCCAGGGGCATTCAGCTGGCGGACATCGCCAGCTGGGCGCTGCACCCCGGCGGCCCCCGCATCCTGCAGGCCTGCGCCGCCGCCCTGCAGCTAGAGCCCCAGCAGATCGCCATGTCCCAGGCCGTGCTGCAGGAGCACGGCAACATGTCGTCGGCCACGATCCTGTTCATCCTCGATCGCCTGCGCCGCGAGGCGGCCCCGGGGCCATGCCTGGCCCTGGCCTTCGGGCCGGGGCTGTGCGCCGAGGTGGCCCTGCTGGATCGGGGCGTTGGCTGAGCTCCACTCCGCAGCCCCCAGCCAGCCGGCCTTGGCCCCGATCGAAGCCTGGTTCACCCAGCAGAGCTGGACGCCGCTGCCCTTCCAGCGCCAGGCCTGGCAGGCCTACCTGGCGGGTGAAAGCGGCCTGATCCAGGTGCCCACCGGCTCCGGCAAGACCTACGCGGCCGTGATGGGTCCGATCGCCGAGATGCTGAACCTGGCGCCACCCCAACCGACGCCGCCCAGGGGGCTGCGCCTGCTCTACCTCACCCCCTTGCGGGCCCTCAGCCGCGACCTGGCCCTGGCGATCCGGGCGCCGATCGAGGCGATGGGCTGGCCCCCTGCGGGTCGCCATCCGCAACGGGCGACACCCCCCAGCCAGGAGCGCGGCAAACAGGCTGCGCAGCCCGCCCCAGATCCTGATCACCACGCCCGGAATCCTCAGCCTGCTGCTGGCCAATGCCAAGGCAGCTGAGCTGTTCGGGACGCTGGAGGCGGTGGTGCTGGATGAATGGCACGAGCTGATGGGCAGCAAGCGCGGCGTGGACTGATGCTTCTGCCTCAGCTGGCTGCGCAGCGACGGCCAAGCCTGCGCACCTGGGCGATCAGCTGCCACCATTGGCAACCCGAAGAAGCGCCGCCCGCGCGGCGGTGGGGTGGGCGCCGCGGGGGCAGCCAGCTCCGGAACCCCGGATCATCACCGCCGATATTCAGCGCGCCACGGCGATCCGCAGCCTGCTGCCCGACGCGATCGACGGCTTCCCTGGGGCGGTCACCTGGGCCTGCGCATGTATGAGGAGCTGGTGGCGGCTGGATCCAGCGGTGAGCACGCTGTTGCTCACTAACACCCGCAACCAGGCCGAGCGCTGGCACCATGCCTGCGCTTCGCCTCGCCCAGAGATGGAGGGCGCCTGGCCCTGCACCACAGCGCCATCGACCGCGCCGAGCGCGAGGCGATCGAAGCCGGCGTGAAGGCGGGCGCGCTGCGCTGCGGTGTGCACCAGCTCCCCGATCTGGTGGACTTCCAGCCGGTGGAGCGGGTGGTGCAGATCGGCAGTGCCAAAAATCTGGCGCGGCTGCTGCAGCGGGCCACCGCAGCGCCCACTCCCGGCGGCACCTCCCAGTGTTGTTCATGCCCACCAATGCCCTGGAGCTGCTAGAGGTGAGCGCCATGCGCCGGGGCCTGGCCGAGGGGCTGGTGGAAACGCGGCGGCCGCCCCAGCTGGCCCTCGATGTGCTGCTGCAGCACCTCACCAGCCTGGCCTGCGGACCTGGGTTCGAGCCCCAGGGGGAGCTGGCGGCGGTGTGCAGCGCCTGGAGCTTCCGGGCCCTCACAGGCGAGCAATGGCAGTGGTGCCTCGACTTTCTGGAGCACGGCGGCCAATGCCTGGGCGCCTACCCCCGCTACCGCAAGCTGGTGCGCGACGGCGACACCTACCGGGTGGTCGACAGGGCAATCGCCCGCCTGCACCGCTTCAACATCGGCACGATCACCGCCAATCGCTCCGTCACGGTGCGCTTCGTGCGGGGAGCCGTGATCGGCCAGGTGGAGGAGGCCTTCATCGGCCGACTCAAACCCGGCGATGTGTTCTTCTTCGCCGGGCGCCAGCTGGAGTTCGTGCGGCTGCGGGAGATGACGGCCCAGGTGAAGGCCACCAGCAAGAAGAGCACGGCGGTGCCGGCCTGGGCGGGCGGGCAGATGGCCCTCTCCGACCTGCTCAGCCAGCACCTACGCGCCGAGGTGGACCGCTGCGCCCAGGCTCTGGCCAGTGATGGCGATGCCGATGCCGGCGATTGGCTCGACACCCCCGAGCTGCAGGCCCTTGAACCCCTGCTGCGCCGCCAGGCCGATCTCTCACGCCTGCCGCGGCAGCAGGAGTTTCTGATGGAGCTCTGCCGCAGCCGTGAGGGCAGCCACCTGTTCGCCTATCCGTTCGAGGGTCGCTTCGTGCACGAGGGCATCGGCTTCCTCTGGGCCTGGCGCCTGGCCCGCCACCGCCCCAGCACGATCACCGTGTCGGTGAACGACTACGGCTTTGAGCTGCTGGCCCCCAAGGGCTACCCCTTCGAGGAGCTGCTGGAGCTCCACGGCGACGACCTGCTCGAGCGCGCGCACCTGGCCGCCGACCTGGAGCAGGCGGTGAACCTCTCGGAGCTCTGCCGCCGCCGCTTCCGCGCCATCGCCCAGGTGAGCGGCCTGATCACCCAGGCGATGCCAGGCCAGGCGAAAACGGGCGGCCAACTGCAGATCAGCGCCGCCCTGCTGTTTGATGTGTTCCAGAAACACGAACCCGGCCACCTGCTGTTGGAGCAGGCCCGCCGCGAGGTGATCGAGGAGCAGCTGGAGCTGCCGCGCCTGCAGGCCGCCCTCGAGCGGCTTGCAGGCAGCACCTGGCAGTTGGAGCGCACGCCCCGTCCCGGCCCCCTGGCCTTCCCCCTGCTGGTGGAGCGGCTCAACAACCGCCTGAGCAACGAATCTGTGTTGGAGCGGGTGCAGCGGTTGATTGCCGAGGCCAACCGGGCGGAAGCCCTGAGCAGCTCCTACCAGGGCAGCACCCGGCCGTTGGCATGCCAGAAGGTGCCGCTCGTCTCCAGGGTGAGGGGCGTCGATGTGGGCCAGCAGCCCCGCACGCTCCTCCGGGCTGATGCCGGCGGGGTTGAAGTTGGATCATGCGGGTGCGCACCAGGCCCGGATGCAGGGATCGCCACGGCGATGCCGCGCGGCTTGAGGTCGATCGCCAGGGATTTGGCGGCGATAAGTTCAGCGCCACCTTCGACATCCGGTAGCCGTAGGAGCCGCCGGAACTGTTGTCGTCGATCGAGCCCATGCGGCTGCTCATCAGCGCCAACTTGGCGCCGCGGGGCAGCTGCTCCAGCAGGGCCCGCACCAGCAGCAGGGGCGCCAGGGCATTCACCTCGAACTGGCGGCGGATGCCCTCGGCGTCGAGATCCTCCAGGCCCATCGCTTGCAGGATGCCGGCGTTGAGGATCAGTCCATCGAGGGGCAAGCCATCCAGGCGCGCCACCAACTCGGCGATGGCGGCCGCACTGGCGAGATCGATCCCCGCCTCAATGCGCACCCCCAGATCCTCCAGCCCGGGTGAGGTCGAGCGGCACACCGCGATCACCAGGTCGCCGCGGGCCTGCAGCTGGCGGCAGTACTCCAAACCGATGCCCCGATTGGCACCCGTCACCAGAAATGTGCTCATCGGTTCAGCTCCAAAGGGACATCAGCTCCAAAGCAAGGCCATCAACTCCAAACCAGCTGCAGCGGCACGGCACCCTCCAGGCTGAGCCACGCCGTGAGCAGGGCGATGCGGCTCAGGAGTTCTCGAGGCGCTTCACGATGAAGGCCATCAAACCCAGCGAACCGGCCAGGGCAACCAACAGGGCGATCGTCATCTCAAGCCAATGGTGGGGTGAGCCCTGATTCTCGCCTCTGCAGGCCCGGATCACACCGCCACCAGCCAGCGACCGGCCACCCCCAGCGCCCCGGCCAGCAGTAGGCCACCCCAGCGCCCCAGCCCCGCCGGCAGGAAACGGGGCAGCAGCAGGGCGCTGCCCAACACCCCCACCACGGCAACGGCGCTCTGGCAGAAGGCGAGCACATGGGGGTCGGCCTGCCATTGGGGCAGCGTGTCCAGGCCGAAGCTGACGGGCAACACCAGGCCGGCTTCGCCCATGCCCAGGGGCAGATGGCGCGCCAGCAGCAGGGCCCAGAGCAGCGGCAGCAGGGCGTAGAGCAGGGTGAAGGGCACCCGCAGCAACCGGCGCAGCACCAACCAGCCCAGGGCCGGCAGGGCCAGGGCGAGGAGGCCAAAGGCCAACCGCGGCAGCAGCGGCCCCACCTGCAGGCTGGCGGGCGCCAGGGGCAGCCAGCCCAGCAGCCGCTGCCAGTTGTGGAGGCAGATCCCGCCGGCCAGCACCAGGATCAGCCCCGCCTCCCCGGCGGGGGGATCCATCTCGCGCTGCAGGTCGGCGGCGGGGGGCCGCAGGCGCAGCTGCACGGAGCGGTGCGGACAAGCGGCCACACAGGTGAAACAGAGCACGCAGTTGCGGTTGTCGGCCAGGTGGGCCGGATGGGTGCCCAGGGGGCAGCCGGCGGTGGCCAGCCCCTCCCCTTCCGCCGGCCCGCCCTTGAAGCAGGCGTAGCTGCTGCAGCTGCCGCTGCAGGTGCCGGCCTGGGCCCGCAGCTCGGTGATCGCCAGCTTGGCAAACAGCCCGTTCATGCCCCCCACCGGGCAGAGGTAGCGGCACCAGAAGCGCTTCTCGAACAGCAGCGACCCCAGCACCGCCCCGGCGGTGATCAACAGCAACAGGCAACTGCTCAACCAGGCGGTGTTCTCCAGGTTGCACAGCTCCTCCCAGAGCAGGATCGCCGCGAAGCCTCCGGCCAGCACCGGTGCCGCCCAGCGGTCGCTGTCGCCCCGCGGCCAGCTGCGCGGCCGCCAACCCAGGGCCTGGGCAACTCGCTGGCTGATCGTGCCCCACACCATGAACGGGCACACCGCGCACCAGGCGCGTCCCACCAGGGGGTAGGCCAGCAGAATCAACGGCCACCACCAGGCCCAGAAGAGATTGAGGGCGCCGTTGTGGGCCCGCTCCTGGGGCCCCAGCCACAGCCACAGGTTCACCAGCACGAACACCCAGCTCACCACCCCAAACAGCAGCAGGTTCCAGAGCGCCGGGGCCCGCAGCCACTGGCGCAAGCGCGGCCGCCAGCGGAACAGGTCGAAACGCAGGCGGCTGGCGCGGCTGCCGGTCCAGAACACCTCCTCCGGCAGCTGGGCGGGATGGTCGGCGGCGGCCTGGCGCAGGGCCCGCTCGATCAGGCTGTTGAGTTCACGGATGTTGCCGGGGAAGTCGTGGTTCTGCAGCCGCTTCACCACCGCCTCCCCCACCGCCGGCGGCCGCTGCCAGCCCAGCTTCGGCGCCTGCTGACGGATGCCGTAGCGCAACCACTCACCCAGGTCCTGGCGGCGCACCCGCAGGGGCGGCACGCGGATCAGGGTGCAGCAGGCATCGGCCTGGGGCAGGGCCGCCTCGGTGCTGAAAAACAGCCGGCCGCAGAACGTCCTCTCCGCGCCGGTAGCCCCGGGCGCCCGCCAGCGGCCGCTGCGGGCCAGCTCCAGCAGCAGCGGCAGCAGGGCGGGATCGGCCCGGTCGAGGTTGTCGATCAGCAGGGCGCCATCGCCGAGGCAAGCCAGCAGCGAACCAACACCGCCGCTGGAGGCGCTGCCGAACAGGGGGGCGCCATCAGCGCCGAGGCTGGCGGCATCCACACGAATCATCAGCCGGCGGCGGCGCGGGCTGCCGAAGTGGATCAGGGCGGCGATGTTGTCCTTCTCCAGCCCTGGCTCACCACTGATCAGCACCGGCCCGACCTGGGGATCGGCGCCATCCAGCGCATACCGGATCCAGTATGGTAGGTCGCCCGGGATGTCGAACGAGCAAAACGTCGGATGGTCCTGGCCCATCGGCGCCGGCGCGAAGTAGCGGCAGGTGCCGCAGCGGATGTCGTGGATCATTTCGGTGGCTCCGGTAGCGGCATCCAGTGGGTGATTTCGTCGAAAATCCTGCCGCCAGAATCGTCGCGCATCCATCCCAGGTATTTACCGTGCAAGGCAATCAAGACGGTGCCGCGCTTGCACGCTAAAAGCACTCGAGTGGATGTCGGCGCCGTTGAGATCGGTTGCCATTCGCTCATTTCGCCTCCCATGCGCTGCACCCGTCGGTAGTGCGCGTGATCGGTCGCTTCGGCCGAAACCAGTGCGGGACCGCAATGCCATCAGTGAGATGATCGACCCATTCGCACCGCCCTTGACTCGATCCGCTGAATACCGGCGCTCCGTGGTGCCTGCACGTCCCGCAGCGCTTGTCGGTGTTGGTCATTTCGCCTCCGTCGCGCTGTAGCTCGGAACCTGCTCGCCGAACACAACCCATTCGGTGATCTCGCCGTCCGGATCCTGAACGCGAACGGTCGCCTCGGATCCGCCTACGATGGTGTAGTCTCCGCTTTCCCTGTCGCTTTGATCTGCCCATATCTCCGCGGCATTCTGAGCGCTGTAGGCGTCCGTAATGGTGATGCCGTCCTCCGGCCCTTCGTGCCCGGCATCCGGGCACCAAACGCGGTATGTGTCGCTCATCTCGCCACCCCGACCGCATCCCAACCGGCATCAAAGCCGTCGCAGTTGTCGACCGCCTTATCTCTCGCTTCTTCACGCGTCAT
>JAGYNF010000079.1 GCA_018400215.1 Cyanobium sp. M55B138
CCCGCGGCACCTGGCCGGGGGCGGCGTGGTCGGAGCGCAGGCCCTTGACGCTGCGCTCACCGGACACTTCGCCGTAGAGGGCAAAGCAGAGGGCATCGAGCAGGTAGGTCTTGCCCGCGCCGGTGCTGCCATGGATCAGGAACAGACCATCGCGGGCCAGGGGGTCGAAGTCGATCTGCACCGCGTCGGCATAGGGCCCGAAGGCCTCCAGTTCCAGCCGGTGGGGACGCATCAGTCTTCGCCCCGGCCGGCCTGGCTGAGGGCCTGGCGCAGCAGCTGGGTCTCCGCCGGGCTGGGGTCCCGGCCCTGCTGGTCGCCGTAGAAGGCCAGGATGCGCTCCAACGGCCCCCTGGCCGCCCGAATCTGCTGGGTGCGGGCGCTGGTGGCCATCGCCTCCTGGCGCAGGGGCCGGTGGCGCAGCTCCACCGCATGGGGAAAGCGCTGGCGCAGGCGGGCCATCGCCTGGCGGGGCAGGTCGTCGTCGGTGAGCACCGCCCGCACCCAGCAGGGGCGCGCCGACTCCAGCTGGGGATCCAGCAGCAGCTGCTCCAGCGGACCTTCAAGGCTGCGCAGCGCCCGCCCCACCTGCAGCGGGATCACCTGCACGCCGGCCAAGCCCTGGTCGTGGATCTCCAGCAGCCGCACACTTTTCTGCTGCCCTTCCTCGGAGAAGGAATAGGGCAGCGGACTGCCGGAGTAGGCCAGCCGCGGGCCATCGAGGTCTTGGGCGGCGTGCAAATGACCGAGGGCCACCGCGTCGAAGCCGGCGAAGCTGGGCACGGCCACCAGCTCCAGGTTGCCCACCGACAGCTCCCGCTCCGATTCCGAGCTGCGGCCGCCGGCCACGAAGGCGTGGGCCACCAGCAGGGACCGCTGGCCGGGACGGCTGGCCAGGTCGGCACGGATGCGGGCCAGGGCCAGGTCGATCACCGACTGATGGCGCCAGCGGCCGCCGCCGATGTCGCCCTCGGCCAGACCCGCCTCCCGGGCCAGGGCCGGTCCATCCAGCATGGGCTCCAGGAACGGCAGCGGATACACCGCCAGGGGCGTGCCGCCCCGCCGGGACGGCACCAGCAGCGGCTGGTGGGAGCGGCGCCAGTCGCCCCGCACCGTGACCCCCAGGGCCGTGAGCAGTTCGTCGTACACGGCCACCCGCACGTGGCTGTCGTGGTTGCCGGCAATCGCCACCACCACGGCCCCATCGGCCCGCAGGCGGCGCACGGTGTCGGTGAACAGGGCCACCGCCGACGCCGGCGGAATCGCCCGGTCGTAGAGGTCGCCGGCGATCACCACCAGATCCACCGCCTCCTGGCGGCAGAGATCAACGATGCGATCCAGGGCGGCCTCCTGCTGGTCGAGCAGGGATTCGCCGTGGAAGCTGCGGCCCAGATGCCAGTCGGAGGTGTGCAGCAACCGCACCGCCATCAATCCCAACGGGTGGGATCCTGACTCGGCTGAAAACGGCCGAAATCCAACGGCCGTTGCATCAGATCGGCGGTGATCGTGCTGCAGATGCTGTTGAGGGGCAGCGAGAAACAGCTGCTGTCGCGGTCGAAGGGGCCCTCCACATAGGAGCCGATCCGCTCCGCCACCAGGAAGCCGAGGAACAGCACCGCGCCGGTGGCCAGGGGTCCTTCCGTCTTCATTTGCAGCAGCAACTGCAGCCCGTAGAGCCAGGTGATCAGCCGCACGAACACGTCGTAGGAGGCGGGAATGGGGGTGTTGCGGATGCGTTGCAGGCCACCGATCGAATCCAGGCAGCGGTTGCCCACCTCCACCAGCTGATGCCGGCCCCAGTCATCCACCCAGCCATCCCGGTGCAGATCGTGGATGGCCAGGGCCCGGCGCCGGCAGAGATCCTGAAGGCTGAGATCCTGCGGCAGGTTCAGATCCTCCAGCAAACCATCGATGGTGCGGCGCAGGTCAGCCCGCCAGAAGTTGCGCAGTTCAAAATTCAGCAGCCACACCTGGGCCACCTGAACCTCCAGCAACCGCCGTCCCCGCGCTGTCCGCAGGCGCTGGCCGCCCACATGGGCCAGCAGGGTGTCACGCCACTGGCGGCTCTCGTTCACGAGCGCCCCCCAGAGGGTGCGCGCCTCCCACCAGCGGCCGATCGCCTGGGTGTTGCGAAAGGCGATGAAGATCGACACGGCAATCCCGAACACCGACAGCGCCAGCGGCGTGATCTGCCAGGGCAGGGCGCGGGCCCCCCGCAGCCAGGCGTAGGTGCAGAACGCCAGCCAGAGGATCAGGTCGTAGCGCATCCGCCAGAGCAGCTGGAGCAGCACCAGGCCATAGTCGAGGCGTTGGGTGCGCGGTGGATCGCCGTGTGGGCCGCTCTCAATCACATCAATCATCATCAGGATGGGGCATCATCAGGATGGGGCGCGGGCGGCTGCATAGCGATGGTTGAGTTCGTCCCAATTCAGCAGAGACCACCAGGCCTCGATGTAGTCGGGCCGGCGGTTCTGGTAGTTGAGGTAGTAGGCGTGCTCCCACACGTCCAAACCGAGCAGGGGGGTGCCGCGCCCACTGCCCCGCAGCCCCATCAGCGGGTTGTCCTGGTTGGCGCTGCTGGTGATGGCCAGCTCGCCGTTGGGCTTGAGGATCAACCAGGCCCAACCGGAGCCGAAGCGACTGGCTGCCGCCGCACTGAACTGCTCCCGCAGCCCGGCCAGCGAGCCAAAGCTGGCCTCGATCGCACCCGTGAGGGCCTCGGAGGGCTCGCCCCCCTGGCCAGGGGGGGCCATGGCTGTCCAGAACTGGCTGTGGTTCCAGTGGCCACCAGCGTTGTTGCGCACCACCTCGGGCAGACGGGCGCCCCGTGCCAGGAGTTGCTCCAACGACAACTCAGCCAGGGCCGGATCAGCGGCCACCGCCGCATTGAGGGCCTTGACGTACCCCGCGTGGTGGCGGTCGTGGTGGATGGTCATGGTGCGGGCGTCGATGGCCGGCTCCAGGGCATCGGCGGCGTAGGGCAGCGGCGGCAATTGGAACGCCCACACCGGCTGCCCGCAGGCGAGCAGCACCAGCAGGGCCACCACCAGGGCCCAGGGGCGTGGCCACATGGGAAGACGGTTCTGGGCCATCACAACCATCACATCAGTCCTGCGGTTCTAACGCGCCGCGGGCTGTGGCCCGCACCCTCGCCAACTCCTCCGCCGGCAGTTTGTCGAGCTGCTTGATCACCAGGGCCATGCGGGGATTGCGGCGCAGCTGGTCGCCGTGACGGGCCAGGAAATCCCAGTAGAGGGCATTGAAGGGGCAGGCCTGGGGGCCGGTTCGCTGCTTGGGGCTGTAGCGGCAGCCCTTGCAGTAGCTGCCCATCCGGTTGATGTAGTTGCCGCTGGCGGCGTAGGGCTTGCTGGCCAGCAGGCCACCGTCGGCAAACAGCCCCATGCCGAGCACGTTGGTCTGCATCACCCAGTCGTAGCCATCGATGAACATGCGGTGGAACCAGGCCGTGAGGGCCTGGGGATCGAGGCCGGCGATCAGGCCGTAGTTGGCCAGCACCATCAGCCGCTGGATGTGGTGGGCATAGCCGGTTTCAGCCAGCTCGCCCAGCACCGTGTCCATGCAGGCCATGCCGCTGCCGCCCAGCTGCTCCAGCCACACCGGCAGGGGCCGATCAGCGCTGAAATGGTTGCGCTGGGGGTAGTCGGGCCCGAACCACCAGTAGAGGCCGTGGGTGTATTCGCGCCAGCCCAGGATCTGACGGATCACCCCCTCGAGCGACGCCAGGGGCGTGTCCCGCTGCAGGCCGGCCTGCTCCAGCCGCCGGATCACCTCCAGGGGATGGAGCAGCCCCAGGTTGAGATAGGGGGAGAGCAGGGCATGCCAGAGGGTGGGCTGGCCGCCCACCATGGCGTCCTGGTAGGGGCCAAAGCCATCGAGGCGGGTGGCGATGAAGTGCTCCAGCACCGCCAGGGCCTGCCCCCGGGTCACCGCCCAGCCAAAGGGTTGGCTGCGACCCGGGAGGCCGGACTCACCTCGGGCCTCCAGTTCGGAACTCAGCTCGTCCACTCTGGCGATCACCGCCGTGGTGATGGCATCGGGTTCAAACCACAGCGGCTCAGGCCCGGCCAGCCCCTTGGGCGGCGCCTTGCGGTTGGCGTGGTCGTAGTTCCACTGGCCGCCGAGGGGCTGGGAGCCCGGCGGTTGGCTGGCCGGATCCATCAGCACCCCGAAGCGCCGGCGCCCCTCCCGGTAGAACAGCTCCATGCGCAGCTGCTTGTAGGGGCCGGCCCAGGCGGCAAAGGCCTCTCGGCTCCACAGGAAGGCATTGGAGGGGTGCCACTCCAGTGGCACCGGCAGGTTGAGGCGCTCGATCGCCTGGCGAATGGGGCGGTCGGCGGGCTCCATCACCGCCAGGGCCCTGATGCCATGGGTGGCGATCCACTTCCCCAGGTCCTCGGTGCCGCTGCCGCTCTCCAGCAGGTCGACGGTCCAGCCCGCTGCCCGCAACTCAGCGGCGCGGTGGCGCAGGGCGCTCCACACCAGCACCAGCTTCTGGCGGTGGTCGTGGCGCCGAACCAGCACCGAGCTGCTCTCGATCAACAGCAGGCGGCACTGGCGCTGGGCCTGCTCCCTGCCCAACCGCTGCTCCTGGGCCAGTAGCGCCGGGTGGTCGGGGCCCAACTGGTCGCCCAGGATCCAGATGCCGGTGGCCATGTCTCAGCCCCGTGCCCCGGTGAGCAGCAGGCGGCCCTGCAGGGGCTCCAGCCACACCACCACGGCCAGCCAGTGGAGCAGCACAGGCGGCCAGAGGGAGCCCGTGGCGGCGTAGAGCAGGGCGCAGGCGGTGCCCAGCAGCGTGGCCTGCACCAGAAAGCGGGGATCGTCAAACAGGGGCCTGCCCTGGGGGTACCAGAGGCGGGCGGCCACGGGGTGATACAGCACAAACAGCCCCACACTGAGGCTGATCCAGGCCAGCCGTGGCAGCCCGGGGATGGCCTCGAGCGGATCGGGGATCAGACACACCCGGAACAGCAGTTCCTCCAGGAGGGCCGGTAGCAGCAACAGTCCGCCGATCCGCGGCAGGGAACCCGGCAGCGGTGGCCAGCGCCAGGGGCCCACGAGGAAACGGGAGCGAAAGCCGAGCTTGAGGGCCAGCACCCCATAGACAGCAGCGATCGCAGCCGTGGAGGCCAGGGCTCCAGCCTGCAACGGCGGCAGCAGGCTGTCGAGCACACGGTTCAGCAGGGTGCCCACCACCGGCAGGTGACCCAGCAGGGCCGTGGGATCCACCGGCAGCAGCCGCGGTGCCGCGGAGGGAATCTGGTTGGTGCGGATCAGCCCGACGGGTAGGCCGGCCCGCAGGATGTCGGTGACCATCGCATCGTGGGCCCGACGGGGCAGCATCGAATTCCAGCTGAGCAGCACATCCCCCAGGCTCTGGCTGCTCTCAAAGCCACCGCTGCCCATACCCAGGCTGCGGAATTCATTTTGGCGCCAGTCGGCCCGGGGCCGCCCGAACGGCGTGAGCCAGCGGTCCAGGGCATCGCCCAGGCGGGCCAGGCGCCTCTGCTGCGCAGGGGTGAGATCCGGCGCCGCAGGCCCCTGGCGCAGCTGCTGGATGGCGATCCAGAGGGCCTGGCTGGAATCCTGCACGCAGGAGGTGGAGGCCGTCACCATCGCCACGCCGCCGCCATCGCCGCTGCGGTAGCGCGCTGCCAGGATCTCGGCCTGCAGGGCCAGGGCATCGAGGGTGCGGCCCTCCAGCGGCACCAGCACATCCGAGAAGGGCCGGGAGCCCTGCCAACCCCGCTGCAGGTTGCCGGCATAGGCACTCCAGTCCTGGCTGCCGGCAACGATGCCGTTGGGGTTGTTGGCATAGATCTGGTGATAGCGGATGGCCAGGCGGGGCTCACCGCTGAGGGCATCCCGCACCACCTCGGCCTCACCGAAGGCGAAGTGGCCCGTGGTGGTCCAGGCCGGACTGGCTTCGGCCTCCGTGCCACCGATGCCACCAAACAGGTGGATCAGCAGGGCCCGTTCGCCCACCGCCCAGCCCGGCGGCACCGCCCCATCGGGAACCAGGGCCGTGGTGTGCAGGCTGCCGGGCTGGCTCAGCTGGGGGCTCCAGCTGGCGTGGCGCAGGTGCGCCAGGCTGGCCGCCGTGCCCTCCAGCTGGCGCTGCGGCTCCAGGGCCGCCAGGGCCCGGGGTTGAAGGGCCTGCACGGTGAACACGCCATCGGCGGCCGGAGCACCCTGGATCCGCCAGCCCTGGGTATTGAGGGGGGAGTCGGCCAGGCCTGGCAGGTTGAAGGCCTGGCGTCCAAAACGATCCGGGGGCAACTGGGGGATGCGGATCCGGTCCTCAGGACCCTCAAAGCGACCCGAGACGGGATCGAAATGGCGCACCCGCACGAGGTCGTCCCCTGCCGCTGCGGGGGCCTCAAGCAGCTGCACCAGGGCCTGCCAGCGGCCGCTGACCTGCAGGGGCGGGCGGCCGATGCGCAGGCCATCGGCCGCCAGGCTCACATCCTCCAGGGCCACGGTCACGTCATCGACGGGCCGGGCCCCGGCCAGCGATTGCAGCGGTCCCACCTGGTTGCGGCCATCCAGGCGGGAGGGCACCACGTTGAAGGCGGCCTCGACCCGTCGCGCGTTTTCGCCGAAGCGCACATCCACCGTGACCGCCGCCACGATCCGCTGCAGTTCAGGTCGATCGGCCCAGGCCAGCCGGCGCTGGCTGCCGATCCACGGTTCCTGGCCGGGCGGTGCCTGCTCCAGCTCGATCCACACCCAGTCGCCCGGGGTGGCAGCGGCCTCGGCGGCGCTGGGCAGAATCAACCGGCCGATCCAGGGGGCGGTGGGGCGGTAGTGATCGGCGGGCGGTCTGCGGTCGAGCGGATAGGTCTCAGGGCGATTCCAAACCGACCGGCGAGCCAGGACGTCACTGCTAAAGGGCAGGGGCTGTTGGGGCGTGCCCTGGCTGGCCTGGAGGGCACTCCCCGGCTGCAGTCCCAGCATCAGCGTCAGCGGCAACACAAGCCAGAGCAGTCGTAGCAACCAGCGGCGCCTGGCGGGCATCGGATCACGGCATCCACAACTCAAGCTTCCCCCGCCAGGCGACAGGCCCGCCGCGCCACGGCACCGGCATAGCCCCGATCCACCGGTCCGGCCATCGGGCTGAGCACCCCATTGCGGCAATCCACCACCAGGCGCTCCCGGTGCCCCTGCTGGTCGTTCACCCGCAGGCGCAGCTGCCAGTGGTGCTTGGCGCTGCGGGTGATCTCTTCCCCACACACCGGTCCCACACACAGCCCCGGCGACGCCTGGGCGCCGCCCTGCACGGGCAGGGGTTGGAGCAGCAGCAGCGCCAGCAAACCCAGCAGCAGCAGGGCGGCCAGCGCGGCGCGTAGACGGGGCATGGAGAAGGGCATCAACGGGCCAGCTGCGTCACGGCCAGCTCCCCCTGATCCTCCACCACCTGGATGCTGCAGGG
>JAGYNF010000008.1 GCA_018400215.1 Cyanobium sp. M55B138
AGGCGTCCTGTTCGATGCGGCCCACCAGGCGCAGCCGCTCAGGGCCGACCGGGATAGGGACGCAAAGCGGTGCCCCGGTAGTAGTGCTGAAGAATTCGGTCATAGCTGTCGCCCCGCTGCGCCATGGCCAGGGCGCCCCACTGACTCATGCCCACACCATGGCCATAGCCGCGGCCAATGGCCAGCAGGGAGGGCAGGGGCAGCTGCAGCGGGGGGCTAGCCGCCGCTGGATCACGGCTCTCGCTGGGAGCCAGCAGCCCCGGCACGGGCGGCGGCGGCGGCGGCCCCATGGCCAGCTCGGGCGCCACCACCTCAAAGCGCACCTGGGTGCTGCGCAGCCGCAACCGAGAGCGCAACTCGGGACCGGTGAGCACCGTGGTGCCCCTGGGCCCGAGCACCCGGACCTGCCGCACCCGGCCGGTGGCGGTGGTGCTGAGCACATCGATCCGGGTCACCCCGCCAATGTCGGCAAACGCCTGGCGCAACTGCTGGGGCTCCAAGCGCTGCTCCCAGCTGTGCACCGGACTGGATTGGTCGAAGTCGGGCACGCTCACCAGGTAGGGCAGCTGCTGGCGCCAGAGGTCACCGCTGTTCTCGGTGAGGCCGCCACTGCTGCTGTGGAACACGGTGTTGGCCAGACCTGTGCCGTACATCAGCACCTGGCCGCGGGTGCTGGCCACCGCTTCCCGGGTGGAGGGGGTCTCGGCCTCCAGACCCTTGTAGACCTGGCTGGTGACGGTGGCACTGAGGTCAAAGATCGCACTGGGCTTGCGCTGGCGCAGGGCATAGGTGCGGGCCGCCACCGCCTGGGCCCGCAGGGCCGCCTGGGGCCAGCTGGCCGGCATCTCACTGCCGACCACACTCGGCAGATAGCTCTCCAGGGGCACGTGGTTGATGGCCTGCAGCTGGCCGCCACTGGCCTGCAGCTGCAGCCGGCCCCGGTAGCGCCGCTGGCCCAGCTGAAAGACGCCCTGATCGCCAACAGCCGCCGATCCCGGCCGGGGAGCCAACCAGTAGCTCGCAGCCACGGGCAGAAGCTGCGGTGGCAGCTCGGCCGACCCCTCCCCCCCCAGCTGAACCCGCAGGCGGCCGTTCTCCAGCACGAGGCTCAGCGTCGTGCCGGGGGCCAGCTCCAGCCCACCGGGCTGGAGCTGCAGGGGCTGCTGCAGGGCCTGCAGCTGGAGGCTGAATCCCTCGGCCAGCAGCACCCGCACCTCCGGCTCATGGCTCCGGGCCTGGATGGCCCGATCCCCAGCCACCACCAGGGCCGGCAGGGCCAGGGCGGTGAGCGGCAGCAGGGACGACCAGGAGCGCAGGCGAAGGAACACGGTCGCGGCTGGGGGAAGGGCGCTTCATTGTGGCCGCCATGGCAGCATGCGCCAGAGGCTGCCTTCCCTTGCAGGTCACGTTTCTCGGCACCAGCTCGGGGGTGCCCACCCGCGGCCGCAATGTGTCGGCCGTTGCCCTGCGCCTGCCGCAGCGGGCCGAACTCTGGCTGTTCGACTGCGGCGAGGGCACCCAGCACCAGTTCCTGCGCAGCGACCTGCGGGTGAGCCAACTGCGGCGTGTGTTCGTGACCCACATGCACGGGGACCACATCTTCGGACTGCCGGGCCTGCTGGCCAGCCTGGGCCTGGCCGGCACCTGCAGCGGCATCGATCTCTACGGTCCAGACCGGCTGCGCGACTATCTCGAAGGGGTGCTGCACACCAGCTCCACCCGCATCGGTTATCCCCTGCGCCACCACCGGGTGAGTGCCCACGCCAGTCGGGGCTCAACCCTGCTGGAGGACGGCGACATCGCGGTGCGCTGCGCTCCCCTCACCCACCGGGTGCCGGCCTACGCCTACCGGATCGATCAGAAACCGAGGCCGGGGCGGTTCGATGGGGCCCGGGCCCAGGCCCTCGGCATCCCGCCTGGGCCGATCTACGCCCAGCTGAAACGGGGCCACAGCGTGAGCCTCGACGATGGCCGGATCATCAACGGCGCCAGCCTGTGCGGCCCCGAGCGCCCCGGGGCGAGCGTGGTGTACTGCACCGACACCGTGTTCTGCGAGGCGGCCGTGGAGCTGGCCCAGGGCGCCGACCTGTTGATTCACGAGAGCACCTTCGCCCACGCCGAAGCGGAGCTGGCCTTCGCCCGGCAGCACTCCACCAGCACCATGGCCGCCCAGACGGCGCTGGCCGCGGGCGTGAAGCAACTGGCACTCACCCACCTCAGCCCCCGCTACGTGCCGGGCAATGCGGTGGGCCCGGAGGAGCTGCTGGCCGAGGCCTGCGCCATCTTCCCCAACACCCTGCTGGCCAGGGATTTCCTCAGCATCGATGTCCTGCCCCCAGAACCACCCCCACCGCCGGGGACGGAGGCCTGAGCCTGCAACAGTTCGCCCGAAACCAGCCCGGAGGCCCCTGCCCCCGTGATACAAGGTTTCCGATGCGGTTTTCGCCGCCACACCCCCGGCTTCTCCCCATGGCCTCAACCCCTATGGCCTCCGCCCCTGCCACCCTTCGCAGAGCGCTGCGGGCTGCCGCCCGCCCCCTGCTGGCCCTGCCCCTGGCTCTGCTGCTCTGCTTCAGCTTTGGAAGCGAGGCCATGGCTGCCCAGTGGACCAGCGACCAACTCACCGTGCCGGCCAGCGCCGACGGCACCAGCGTGACCTTCGCCGATCAGGAGATCAAGGCGGGGCGCAAGCTGTTCAACAACAGCTGCGGTGAGTGCCATGCCGGCGGAATCACCAAGACCAACCAGAACGTGGGGCTCGATCCCGAGACCCTCGCCCTGGCCACCCCGCCCCGCGACAACGTCGAGGCACTGGTGGACTACATGAAGGATCCCACCAGCTACGACGGCGAGTACTCCATCGCCGACCTGCACCCGAGCATGCGCAGCAGCGACATCTTCGTGAAGATGCGCGACCTGGACGATGAGGACCTGCGCCTGATGGCCGGCTACATCCTCACCGCCCCCAAGGTGCAGGGCGTGCAGTGGGGCGGTGGCAAGATCTACTTCTGATCAGCTGGGGGCCTGAACCCCGGCGAGGCGATGCCCATCCATGATCTGGCCGGTGCCTGAGGCACCGGCTTTTTCATGGGCTGCGGGCGGCTGGTGATTGGCCGGATTGGTGGACAGGGGCGACTTGCTGTACCACCACTCCTGCAGCTCCGCACTCAGCCGCACCGGGAACAGGGTGATCACGGTGCGGGTGGGGCGGGCCCCCGGCTGGAGCAGCTCCACCGCATAGGAGGGGCAGCGCCTGGCCGCCAGGTCGGCCACGAAGCGACGGCCGATCCGCCGCCAACTGGGCTCCTTGCTGCGCCAGGCCAGCCGGCAGCAGGGCCAGGGCAACTCCTCCCGGTCAAACAGGCGGCAGCAGGGTCCGAGCACCCGGAAGCTGTATTGGCCGCCGGGGCTGGTGTGCTCAGTGCCAGCCTTCAGCAGCACCTCTCCGGAGCAGGGGGGTGGCACAGACAATGGCGGGGGGCAGGGATGAGCGTGGCATAAAAAAACCACCCCGAGGGGTGGCTGATCAACGGGATGGAGGTCAGCGGGCCAGGATCAAGCAGCGTGGCTGATCCCGGCTTGCCCCCTGAGCTCAATAGAGCTCTTCTTCGGCATGGGTCTTGATGGTGCAGTCGCTGGTGGGGTAGGCCACGCAGGTGAGCACAAAGCCAGCCTCGATCTGGTCGTCGTCAAGGAAGCTCTGGTCGCTTTGGTCGACGGTGCCAGCCGTGAGCTTGCCAGCACAGGTGCTGCAGGCACCGGCGCGGCAGGAATAGGGGAGGTCGATACCCTGCTCTTCGGCGGCGTCGAGGATGTACTGGTCGTCAGGAACCTCGATGGTCTTGTTGAGGCCTTCGCTCTCGCTGATGAGGGTGACCTTGTAGGAAGCCATGGAAGAGATTGGAGCTCACAGGCACCCGGACAGCCGGGCCTGTAGGACCCGCCCTTCATACATCCGCCGCAGGCCCTTCCCGTGGATTTATGCCGCCGGCTCTGGGAAGGCCAATCAAAGCGAAGGCACAGATCAGCGTGCCTTATGCAACATCATCAGCCCCCACTGGCTCTGCTGGGCCGTCAGCACCGCCTGCCAGCCCAGTTCCGCCAGCACCTGCTGCAGCCGCGGCGCCTGGCTCACCAGCAGGCCGCTGAGCAGCCCCACGCCCCCGGGGGCCAGCACGGTGTCAAATGCCGGCGCCAGGGCCTCGATCACCGGCGCGAGGATGTTGCAGAGCAGCAGATCGGCAGGCTCGCCGGCCAGCAGCTCCGCCAGCACCTCCACCGATCCCTGGCGCACCCGCAGTCGCTCCTGCAGGCCACCCAGGGCGGCATTCTCAGCCGTGGCCCGCACGGCCAGGGCATCCCTGTCCACCGCCGCCACGGACGCCGCGCCCTGGAGCAGGGCCGCCAGGCCCAACACGCCACTGCCACAGCCGAGATCAGCCACCCGGATGGGGCCCAGGCTGCCGGGCCCCGCCAACTGCTCCAGGGCCTCCAGGCAGAGGCGGGTGGTGGGGTGGCTGCCGGTGCCGAAGGCGCTGCCCGGATCGATGCGCATCACCAGCCGATGGCCGTGCTCCGGCGGCACCGGCAGCCATGCCGGCAGGATCAGCAGCCGTTCCCCCACCGGATCGGCCTGCCAGTGCTGCTTCCAGCTGAGGTTCCAGTCCTCGTCGTCCTGCAGAACCCAGGCAAGCGAGGGCGGCGGCAGGCCGAAGGTGGCCGCCAGGGGCACCAGGGCCCACTGCAGCTGCTCCCGTTCAGCCTGGGGCCAATCCGAGGCCGGCAGCCAGGCCACCAGCTGGCGCCGCTCCGGGGCGTTGGGGGTGTGGTGCAGGGCCACCCTGGAGATGCCCAGCATCTCCAGCTTCCACACCAGCGACTCCTCCAGTTCTGGCGGAGCAAGCAGCTCGAGGCGCCACCAGGCCAGGCTCATGGCCGCCCCGCAACGGGGCCTGAAGGCAACAGGGGAGTCAGAGCGTCACCGGATGGGCTTCCTGGATGCCGTCGATCTGATGCACCGTCGCCAGCAAGCTGGCGGGGATCGGATCGTCGAGGCTGAGCACCATCACGGCATCACCCCGCACGATGCGGCGCCCCACCTGCATCGAGGCGATGTTCACATTGTGCTCGCCCAGCACCGAGCCGATCTGGCCGATGATCCCCGGCATGTCGCGGTGGCGGGTGAACAGCATGTGACGGCTGGGCGCCACACTCACGGGGAACTCATCGATGGAGGTGACCCGGAGCTCGCCGTCGGCGAACACCGAGCCGGTCACGGTGTGGTTGCCCTTGCTGCTGCGGGAACTCAGCTGCAGTGAGCCGCCGGCGTAGTCGCGGGCTGCGGCATCCTTCACCTCCAGCACGTGGATGCCCCGCTCCTTGGCCTCCAGGCTGGCGTTCACGTAGTTGATCGAATCGCCCAGGGCGGTGGAGAGCACCCCCTTGAGGGCCGCCACCACCAGGGGCTGGGCGGGATGGCTGGCAAATTCGCCCTGCAGGCGCACCTCCAGCTCACTGATCTGGCCAGCGGCCAGCTGGCTGATCAGCTGGCCGAGCGTTTCGGCCAGCTGCAGATGGGGCTTGAGCTGCTCCATTACCTCGGCATTGAGGCCGGGAATATTCACGGCACTGCGGGCCGGCAGGCCCAGCAGCACATCGCGGATCTGCTCGGCCACGTCGATGGCCACGTTCTCCTGGGCCTCGGTGGTGCTGGCCCCCAGGTGGGGGGTGAGCACCAGCCGCTCCTTGACGCTGCGCAGGGGGGAATCGGCCGCCAGGGGCTCCTTGGCATACACATCGAGGGCGGCGCCGGCGATCACGCCAGCCTCCACCGCCGCCGCCAGGGCCGCCTCATCCACGATGCCGCCGCGGGCGCAGTTGACCAACCGGGCCGTGGGCTTCATCGTGCGCAGCAGCTCCGCGTTCACCAGGTTCTCGGTGTCGGGGGTGCGGGGCAGGTGCAGGGTGACGTAGTCGGCCTCGGCAAACAACTCCGAAAGCGGCAGCAGCTTCACCTGCATCTGCTGGGCCCGCTCATCCGAGACAAACGGGTCGTAGGCCAGCAGCTCCATGCCCATGGCCTGCGCCACGCGGGCCACGTGGGAGCCGATCTTGCCCAGCCCCACCACGCCGAGCTTCTTCTTGTAGAGCTCGTTGCCCACGTAGGTCTTGCGGTCCCAGCCGCCGGCCATGGTGCTGGCGTGGGCGTGGGGCACGTGGCGCGAGAGCGAGAGCATCAGCGCCAGGGCCTGCTCGGCGGCGGCGATCGTGTTGCCCTCGGGGGAATTCACCACCAGCACGCCGCGCTTGGTGGCGGCGGGCACATCCACGTTGTCCACCCCCACGCCGGCGCGGCCGATGATGCGCAGCTTGGTGGCGGCCTCGATGATCTCAGCGGTCACCGTGGTGCCGGAGCGGATCATCAGGCCCTCGTAGTCGCCGATGATGGCCTTGAGCTCCTCGGGCGGCAAACCAGGACGCACATCGACGCTGGCCACCTGGGAGAGGATGTCGATCCCCGCCTGGTCAATGGGATCGGAAACAAGAACCTTGGTCATGCCCGGCGGGGGTGGGGGATCGGCCGGAGGTGCAGTGTAGAGAGCGGCGAGAATCGCCCCAATCCAAGTTCTCGGGGACCAACAACGTGGCGACGACCGTGGTGGTGGTGTTGAACGATCGCAAGCGCCTGCAGCAACTGCAGCAAAAGCTGGCGGCCAGCACCCCTCCCCTGGCCACCCTGGTCTGCATCGGGGCAGGGGAGACCCCCCTGGCCACGGTGGAGCGGCTCAACCCAGCCCTGGCGCGCCAACGGCGTCAACGGGCCATGGCCACCTGGCTGATTCCCTTTGGTTTTCTGGCCGGCCTCACCTTCACCTACATCACCGATCTGGATACCTTCGCCTTTGCCGGCGCCTGGAGTCAGCACCTGATCGGCGGTTTGCTGGGGCTGGGATCGGGCTGGATGGGCAGCTTCGCCGCCGCGGCCAGCGTGCGTTCCGAGGAAGACGACCGGATCCGGGGGCTGCGCAACCGACTCGAGGAGGGCAGCTGGCTGCTGCTGGCGGAAACCGCCAGCGGCGTGGAGATGCCCTGGAGCGCCCTGCAGCAGGCCAAGCCCCAGGCCGTGGTGCGACTGGGAGAGGGCTGATGCTGCCGCGCCGAGAACTGCTGGAGGGATGCCGCCACCCCGAGGCCCTGGCCGCCCTGCTCGACAGGGCCGAGCAGGCGCTGCGCACCTGGGAGCCCTGCTGGAGCGATTTTGTGGATGGGGCCGTGCGGGAAGAGGCCGAGGCACGGCTGGGCGGCCTGGCGGAGCTGGTGCTGCGCGGTGAGGGGGGCTATGGCGGTGCGGAGCGGCAACGGCTGCTGCTGCAGCGCCGGGAGGCGGCAGGCGAGCCCCACCAGCTGCCGGCACCGCTGCTGGGGCTGGAGATCAGCGGCAACTTCCTGTTCGATCCAGCGGAACCCGCAGACCTGCGCACGGCCCTGTTGGCCCTGGGCGTTCCGGCAGCAGGCATCGGCGATCTGTGGCTACGGGGCGATCGGGGTGGTCAGGGGGTGGTGGGCAGCGAGATTGCCGGGGATCTGGATGGACGCGAGGCCCAGGTGCGCACCGTGCCTGTGACGCTGGAGGTGCGTTCGCTGGAGGAACTGCAGACCCCGCTGCGGCGCCAGCCGCGCCGCCTGCAAAGCGTGGAGGCCTCCACACGCCTGGATGCCGTGGCCTCGGCCGGCTTCGGCGTGGCCCGCAACCGCATGGCCGCCTTGATTCGCTCCGGCCAGGTGCGGGTGAACTGGGAGCCGGTCAGTAGCCCCAGCCGCGAACTGCATGCCGGGGATCGGGTGCAACTCAGCGGCAAGGGCGACCTCGGAATCGAATCCATCACCACCACCAAACGGGATCGATTCCGGATCGTGCTGCTGCGGCGGTAGGCGGAGTTGGCGGCGCCTGGTCGACTGCTATGTTTCGGGTGTAGGGGGGTTGGGGCCGTTCTTGCGGACTCAAAACACGCCCTTCTGCTGGCTTAACCACCAGCCATACAGCCCCAAGCCTGATCAAATCCAACCAGGATATGATCACTTTTAATTCTAGCTATTCATTCTAGTTTTTATTCTAAAGTTCGGGCGATTAGCTCAGAGGTAGAGCACTACCTTGACACGGTAGGAGTCACTGGTTCGATTCCAGTATCGCCCATTCGTTTCTTCCGGATGCATTCGGAATGGCTTGGTGAACTGCAGCACAGGTCAAGGCAGCACCAGCGGGGGGCCCAACTGAGGTGACCACCAGCCACCCCGTGGCGCCGGTGTCGGCTGCAGTCCACAGCACGGCTGTGGTGATCGGGCTGGGGCGATCGGGACAGGGGGCGGCCCGCCTGCTCCATGCCCAGGGCCACGCCGTCTGCGTGCTGGAGAGTGGCCAATCCCCAGCCCTCGAGGAGCGCGCCCGCGGGCTGCGGGCCGAGGGCATCGACGTGCGCCTCGCCGCCCCGCTCAACGCAGGGGCCATCCTCGCCCTGGCACCCCAGGTCGGCCCCGTGATCGTGAGCCCGGGCATCCGCTGGGACCACCCCGAGCTGGAACGGTTGCGCAACCTGGGCATCAGGGTGGAGGGGGAGGTGGTGCCGGCCTGGCAGGCCAGCCGCCCGGCCCCGTGGATTGCCATCACGGGCACCAACGGCAAAACCACCGTGACCCACCTGGTGAGCCACCTGCTGAACAGCAACGGCATCGACGCCCCCATGGCCGGCAATGTGGGCCATTCCGCCGCCGAGTTGGTGTTGGAGCGGCAGCGCTCCAGCGCGGGCCTGCCCCCCTGGCTGGTGGTGGAGCTGAGCAGCTACCAGATCGAGGCCTGCCCCCAGGTCGCGCCCCAGGTGGGGATCTGGACAACCCTCACCCCGGATCACCTCGAACGCCACGGCAGCGTCGATCGGTACCGGGCCATCAAACGCCAGCTGCTGGAGCGCAGTGCGGTGCGGATCCTCAACGGCGACGACCCGGACCTGCGCGCCAGGGCCAGCAGCTGGGACCGGGCCCTGTGGGTGTCGGCGGGCCCGCGCCGGGAGCTGGCTGCGGGCCTGTTGCCCCACCTCTGGATCGAGGCCGAACGGGTGTGGCTGGAGCGGGATGGCCAACCCATCGACCTGCTGGCCGCCGACGCCCTGGCCATGCCCGGGGCCCACAACCGCCAGAACATGCTGCTGGCGGTGGCCGCCGGCCTGGAGGCCGGCCTCGATGGTGCCGCCATGGAAGCGGCGCTGCGCAGCTTTCCAGGGGTGCCACACCGGCTGGAGCGCATCCGCGAGAGCGGCGAGGTTGTGTATTACAACGACAGCAAGGCCACCAATTACGACGCCGCCGAGGTGGCGCTCGCGGCCCTGGAGGGCCCCATGCTGGTGCTGGCTGGAGGACAGGCCAAGATCGGCAGCGCCGACGCCTGGATTGCGGCCCTCTGCCGCAAGGCCCTGGCGGTGGTGCTCTACGGCGAAGCGCGCCACACCTTTGCAGACCTACTGCGGCAGGGGGGCTTCCCGGGCCACGTGCAGCTCTGCGAGGGCCTCGAGCAAGGGGTGCCCCTGGCCGCTGGGCTGGCCGGGTCCCTGGGCTGCCGCGCCGTGGTGCTCTCCCCCGCCTGTGCCAGCTTCGATCAATACAGCGATTTCGAGGCCCGCGGCGACCACTACAGAACCCTGGTGCTGGCCCTCTGAGCGGCGGGGCTGGCGACAGGAGCGCCGGCTGACCCCAACGGCTTCGGCAGATCTACCATGGCCTCGACGAGACCAGACCTGGCATGGCCTACTGGCTGATGAAAAGCGAGCCGGAGGTCTATGGAATCGGCCATCTCCGCAGCGAGACAACCACCCTGTGGGATGGCATTCGCAACTACCAGGCCCGCAACTTCATGCGGACAATGGCTATCGGTGATCAAGCTTTTTTCTACCACTCGAACACCAAGCCGCCTGGAATCGTGGGGCTGATGGAGGTCATCGAAACCAACATCACCGATCCCACCCAGTTCGACCCCAGCTCCAAATACCACGACCCGAAATCCCAGCCCGGCCAGCCCCGTTGGGACTGCGTGCGGTTGCGGTTCCTGCGCGAGTTCCCCAATCTGCTCTCCCTGGAGACCCTGCGGGAGCAGTTCAGCCCCGAGGAACTGGCGGTGGTGCGCCGCGGCAATCGCCTCTCCATCCTGCCGGTGGCAGAGGCCATTGCCCAGCGGCTGCTGGCCCAGCTGGAGGGATGATGCGCCGCCGCACAGGTAGCGGCGCGGGCCCGCCCCCGATCGCCATTCGCCGCGCCCTGGAGGAGGGCTGGGCAGGCTTTCGGGTGGCCCCCTGGCCCCTGGTGCTGTTCACGCTGCTGCTGGGCAGCCTCAATCTGTTCTGCCAGCTCACGATCCGCTGGAGCGACGACCTGCTACTCGATCCCTTTGGCCAACCGGCCCCCCTGCCCCTGCTGATCAGGGGCCTTGCCTGGCTGGGCTACGTGGTGAGCAACCTCTGGCTTGCGGTGGGGCTGTTGCGGGGGGCGGACCAGGCCCTGGGGGGCCAAAGGCCCCGGCTACGCCAGCTGCTGGCCGCCGATCTGCCCAGCCTGCTGCGGGCTGGCGGCTCCGCCGCCCTGGTGTTGCTGGTGCTGGCCCTGGTGATGCGGCTGGCCCAGGCGAGTGCCTGGCTGTTGGCCCTCCTGCAACCCCTGCTGGTGGGCCTGCCCCTGTTGGCGGGCCTGGCGGCGGTGGTGTACCTGGCCACCGACCAGATCCTCTGCCTGCCGATCAGCATCCTGGGCCAGGTCTCCCCCGTGGAGGCCTTCCGCCGCAGCCGCACCGCCATCGATCCCCACTGGCTGCAGGCCCTGGGCCTCACCCTGCTGCTGGGCCTGCTGGTGCTGGCGGGCTTCCTGCTGTTGGTGGTGGGCCTGGCCGCCGCCCTGCCCCTGGCCGCCTGCACCCTGGTGGCCGCCTACCGCCAGGTGTTCTGGCTCTCGCGAAATCCGGGCTGAGTGGGGAACAGGTTCGCCAGGTAGCAGCGGGTCACATCCCGGCTCTGCACGCCGTTCTGCACCAAAAAACCGGCCAGGGCCGCCTGCACCAAGCGGTATTGATCCCAGTTGGGATGCTGCTCGATGAACCCCCGCATCGAGGTGAGCAGGGCCTCGGGCACATCGGCCCGCAGGCTCACCATCAGGGCATCCTCCAACAGGGCCGCGTCCGCCTGGGCCGGTGGGGGGGCATCGGCGCCTGGATCGAGGTTGTGGGGGGAGCGTCTCTCCATCAAGGCAACGGCGGCTTGGAGACCAGTTCCCCACATCCGGCAGGGAACGTCAAATGGGCCGCAAACTGCGCAAGCGACGCGTCTCATCCGCTGAGAAGATCGGCAGCCACAGCGGTTCGGCAGGCGGGCCCGCGGTCGTTGCCGCGCCATTGGGCTGGGGGCGGCGGGATGTCAAGGGGAGGGCCGCAGGCAAATGGTTCTCCCCAGGCCCAGGCGGCGGCGGCCCGCCCGGCCCCACGGGCTGTGGAAAACCCGTGGAAAAGACCCGGCCGGGCTGGGGGTTATCGCCGCTCGACAGCGCGATTAGCAACGCTGATCAGAGCCATCCAATCCGGCCAATCTCACCCCTGCGGTGCCGCCGTGGGGGAACCGCCACCAGCCCAGGGGTCCTGGGCCCACACCGCCACCAGGGCCTGGCTGGCCTCGATCGGCCAACTCCCCTCCACGCCGCGGCCACCGGCCTCGGGCTGCAGCACAAAGCGCAGGGCCACGGCCCGGGCCGTGCCCTCCAATTCCACCCAGATGGGTCCGCGCTCCAACTCCAGGGTGATGCGCTCCTCGGCCATCAGCTGGTCAGCGATCGCGCCCCATTCAGCCACCAGACGCATCACGGCCTCCTGGAGCCCGCGGGCTTCCTCCGCGGTGAGCTCCACAGCCCAACCCTCACCCCCCAACAGCACGGGGAAGCCGACACGGCTTGGATCCAGGCCAAAGCGCCAGCCCGGACCCTGCTGCACCTGCAAGATCAGCCAGGCAGGAGGGAGGGTTGGTCCTGCTCATCGCTGAGCTCGATGATGGCGCGCTGCACGGGCTTGATCATCGAATCGTCGAGCAGACCATCGAAGTCGTCGAAGCGGCGCTGCTTGGCACGAAAGGCAATGCGCACCGTGGTGAGGTAGCGATTGCTGGAGTGACGGATCAGGCTCTCCGCACGCTGGGAGAGGTCTTTGGAGTTGACGTCGAGCCCGCTTTGCATTGCTGAATCCACCACTGGCCAGGTGGGTTCACACTAGGCGAGGGCTTGAGGGGGGCTTGAGCGGTGGCCGATGCAATGGAACAGACCACACCCCCGGGCCGGGGTGGCACCCTGGCAATCGACCTGGGCAGCAGCACCACCGTGGTGGCCCACCAGGTGGCGGGGCAGGCACCCCGCCTGCTCAGCCTGCCGCCCTACAGCCTCAGCGAGCCCGTGGTGGTGCCATCGCTGCTCTGGCTGAGTCACCCCGACCAGGGGCGGCCGTTGATTGGCCGCCAGGTGCTGGAGGCGGGCCTGGCCCATGGCGATGGCCCCGAACTGCAGCGCGACTTCAAGCGCCGGATCGGGGCCGTCCAGGGGGGGGAAACGGCCCCGGCGCTGTGGCCGCTCAGTCCGGAACGGGCCGGCGCCCTGCTGCTGCATCAGCTGTGGGGGGCCCTGCCCGCCGATCTGGCTCCGGAGCGGCTGGTGCTGACCGCACCGATCGAGGCCTACCCGGGCTATCGCCAATGGTTGCTGGAGGTGTGCCGCGACCTGCCGGTGCAGGAGCTCGCCCTGGTGGATGAGCCCACCGCCGCCGCCATCGGGGCGGGGCTGCCCCCTGGCAGCACGGTGCTGGTGGTGGATCTGGGGGGGGGCACCATCGATCTATCCCTGGTGCAACTGCAGGGCGGCGAGGGGCGGCCAGCCCCGATCGCCCAGCTGCTGCGCTTCGCCGGTCGCGACCTGATCGACAGCCGCCAACAGCTGCGCTGCGCCCGGGTGATCGGCAAGGCCGGGCTGGCCCTGGGGGGCCGCGACATCGACCGCTGGATCGCCCACCACCTCTGCCCGCAGCAACCGCTGGGCGGCGGCCTGTTGGATGCCTGTGAACGGCTCAAATGCGCCCTGAGCGACCAGGACGAGGCCCTGGTGGTGTGGAGCGATGGCTCGGGGCCAGCCCGGGAGCTGCAGCTCAGCCGCTCCGAGCTGGACGCCGTGGTGGCAGGGGCCGGACTGATCGACCAACTCGATGGTTTGCTGGAGGAGGTGCTCGCCGCCGGCCGCAGTGCCGGCGTGTCCCTCGAGGCCGTCACGGCAATCCTGCCGGTGGGGGGCAGCAGCCGGCTCAGCGGCGTGCGCCGCTGGCTGCAGGATCGCTTCCACACCATCCCCATCCGGGACCAGAGGCCGGTGGAGGCCGTGGCCCTCGGCGCCTTGGCCCTCACCCCTGGGGTGCGAATCCAGGACGTGCTCAGCCGCGGCGTCGCCCTGCGCTGTTGGGATCAACGCAGCGGTCGCCACCACTGGCATCCCCTGTTTCTGGCGGGCCAGAGCTGGCCCACCCCAGCCCCGCTGGAGCTGGTGCTGGCCTGCAGCCACGATGGCCAGACGGCCCTGGAGATGGTGTTGGGGGAGCCGGGGGATGAGCAACGGGGCGAGGTGGTGTTCGAAGCTGGCTTGCCGGTGCTGCGCCGCGCCGCGGCAGGCCAGGCCTGGGTGAAGCCCTGGCCCCAGCAGCCGCCCCCCCTCCCCCTGGATCCGCCTGGACGGCAGGGAGAGGACAGGCTCCGCCTGCGCTTCTCGATCAGCAGCGGGGCCGAGCTGGAACTGCACTACACCGACCTGCTGAGTGGCTCTGCCGCCCCCCCCCGGCGCCTGGGCCCGGTGCGCTGACCCTCCAGTGCCGCGGGCCGGCGGGCGGGGCTGGGGGGTGGACGCCATCGCTTGCTGCACGCGCGGGGCTGCACGGGGTGCCGCGATTCCATAAAACAGAGGAATCTGTCGTCGCTCCCCTTGGCCCTGCGCCACCACAGGCTGCCCCGATTCTGGCTCGGCCTCACCCTCGGGTTGGTGGCGGTGGGTCTGGGCGGGGTGTACTGGTGGGAGGGCCAGTTGCCGGCGCGCTTGGAGCAGGCCGCTGCCCGCGGCGACCTGGACGCCTGCCTGCGCTACAGCGAACAACTGCAGGCCCTGCGCTGGCTGGGCGAGCGCTCGCCATCGGCCCAGGGGGAGTGCCGGCGCCGCAAGGCCGACCAGCTCTGGCAACAGCAGCGCTGGCGCGATGCCCTGCTGATGCAGCTGCAGCTGGTGAACTCCCCGGCCGGGGAAGCCGGCGACCAGCGCCAGCTGGAGGCCTGGCAGGAAAGCCTGCGCCAACAGGCGATGGAACGGTTCCAGGCCGGCGACCTGGAGGGGAGCCTGGCCCTGTTGGAGCCGATGGGGGAACACCAGCGGGCCGATGGCAGCAGCCTGGGGGACCAGCTGCGCCAGGTGTGGGAGCGCAACAGGCTGGGGCTGGAGAGGGCCCAACGGCTGGGCGACCAGGAGCGCTGGTGGGAAGCCCTGGAAGCCCTCAACCGCCTGGATCACCCCTGGTGGAGAAGCGAGGCGGACTCCCTACGGGGTGCGGTCAAACAGGGAATCGCAGGCCTCAGCAGCGAGGAGCGCCAGCACGATGGCCACGGGGCCCTGCCCCATTCCGTGCCCTTCGAGGAGCTAGATCGGGAGGTGGGGCGTCGCATCGCCCAGGGCATGGACGAGTGGAGCGCCTTCCAGGCCGGCTGTGCCGCCCTGGGGGGCCGGGTGGTGGAGGCCGGTCCCGATTCGGCCTGCCAGCGCTGAGCCAAGGCCGGCGGGGGTGGGGGCCCATGACAAGATTGGCCGGGCGATGCAGCGGTGGTTCATGCAACTCGGCGATCCGGCAACGGGCGATCCTGCAGCTGGCAACCAGCTCCAGCAGGGTGATGCCGTGAGAGTCAGCCAGAGCGTGGTGGTCTTCCACCATCCCCAACATCGGGGCGAAGCCTTTGATCTCAAGGGTCAGGAGGGCGAGGTGCTCACCGTGCTCAACGAATGGAAAGGCCGGGTAATTAGCCCCAACCTGCCGGTGGTGGTGGTGTTCGGAAAATTCCGGGCCCACTTCCGGGCCGATGAACTCGAGCGGGCCTAGGCGCCGAGCCGCGTCCACCCTTCAGGGGCGCAGCAGAAACACCCCCTCCTCCCCGTCGATCCCCATCAGGCACACCTGGATGGCCTCCTGGCGGCTGGTGGGCACGGTGCGGCCGCAGAAATCCGGCTGGATCGGCAGCTCCCGATGGCCCCGATCGACCATCACCAGCAGGCTCACCCGCCGGGGGCGGCCCCAGGCCTGGAGGGCCTCCAGGGCGGCGCGCACCGTGCGGCCGGTGAAGATCACATCGTCAACCAGCACCACGTGTCGACCATCGAGCTCGGTGGGCAGGTCGGTGGGTTGCACCAGGCGGGTGCCCACCCGCTCCAGGTCGTCGCGATGGAAGGTGGGATCCAGGCTGCCCTGGGCAACCGGATGGCCGCAGAGTTCGCCGAGGCGCCTGGCCAACACCTCGGCCAGGGCCACACCCCGGGTGGGGATACCCACCAGCACCAACTGGCGGCTGTCGCCAGCCACCTCCAACACCTGGGAGGCCAGGCGATCGAGGGTGCGGGTCAGCGCATCCCTGGAAAGAATGTCCAGGCGGTCCATGCACACCCCTGATGACACTTCATCGTAGGAAGTGCGTGCCGCTCCACGCCCACCATCGCCGTGTTGCCGAAAGCTGACGCGGTTAGGGGCAACCGGGGTGGCTTAACAGGTGAGCTGTAGATTTGGTAAAGAAAGAGCACTTCGGTGCCGCGAGGGGAGCCGGGTGAACGCAGTGCCATCCCAGGAGCCAATGCCATCTCAACGGTCCGGCCCTGCGACTGCATCGTCGCTTCCCTCCAACGGTCTCTCCCCGGCCCCCGACGCGATCGCTCCGGTGGTGCTCACCATTCTTGATGGCTGGGGCTACCGCCACGACGACGCCCACAACGCCATCCGGGCAGCCGACACACCGGTCATGGATGCGCTCTGGCATGCCTACCCCCACACCCTGATCGAGGCCAGCGGGGCGGCGGTGGGATTGCCCGACGAGCAGATGGGCAACTCGGAAGTGGGCCATCTCACGATTGGTTCCGGCCGCATCATCCGCCAGGAATTGGTGCGCATCAGTCAGGCGGTGCGTGATGGCTCCATCGCCGCCAACCCAGCCCTGAACAGCCTCGGCGACAGGCTGCTCAAGAGCGGCGGCTGCTTGCATCTGATCGGCCTTTGTTCCGATGGCGGCGTGCACAGCCATGTGGAGCACCTGGGCGGGTTGCTGCGCTGGGCAGCCGAGCGGGGTCTGAATGATGTCTGCATCCACGTGATCACCGATGGGCGCGACACCGCGCCCAATAGCGCCCCGCAGTTTGTGGCCCGGGTGGACGCGTTGATAGCCCAGGCCGGCGTTGGCCGCATCGCCACCCTGTGCGGGCGGTACTGGGCGATGGATCGGGATCACCGCTGGGAGCGCACCGAAAAGGCCTACCGGCTGCTCACCGAGGCCGACGCCACCGACACCGCCCCCAGCTCCCAAGCCGCCATCGAGGCCGCCCATGCGGCGGGCGTGGGGGATGAATTCCTGGAACCGGTGCGGGTCGCCCCCGGCACGCTCAAGGCCGGCGATGGCCTGGTGTGCTTCAACTTCCGCCCCGACCGCGTTCGTCAGCTGATCCGGGCGCTGGTGATGCCCGATTTCGATCCGTTCCCGCGGCACCTGATCGCCGATCTGGGGGTCGTGACCTTCACCCAGTACGAAAAGGGCCTGCCGGTCGCCGTGGCCTTCCCGCCGGAATCACTCGATGGGCTGCTCGGGCAGGTGGTGTCGCAGGCGGGGCTGCGCCAGCTGCGCACGGCCGAAACCGAAAAATATCCCCATGTCACCTACTTCATGAATGGGGGTATTGAACAGGCCTTCCCTGGAGAAGATCGCCATCTGGTGCCCTCCCCCCGCGTCGCCACCTACGACCTGGCCCCGGCCATGTCGGCCGAGCAACTCACCCAGAGCTGCATTGCCGCGATCAACAAAGGGATCTACGCGCTGATCGTGATCAACTACGCCAACCCAGACATGGTGGGGCACACCGGCCTGATGGAGGCCGCCACCGCAGCGATCGGCACCGTGGACCGCTGTGTGGGGCGCCTGCTCGAGGCCACCAGCCGCATGGGGGGCACCATGCTGATCACGGCCGACCATGGCAACGCCGAACTGATGGAAGGGGCCGATGGCCGCCCCTGGACCGCCCACACCACCAATCCCGTGCCAGTGATTCTGGTGGAGGGCGAAAAGCGCAAGTTGCCCGGCCTGGGCAATGACATCCACCTGCGCGAGCAGGGCGGGCTCGCCGACATCGCCCCCACCCTGCTCGACATCCTGGGCCTGGCCATCCCGGCCAAGATGAGCGGTCGATCCCTGATCGAAGCAGCGGCCGTTGGCACCAGTGCCAGCAGGGTTCCCCAGACCCTCGGCGTCTAGCCTGTTGGCTGCAGCCCCTCTGGAGCCCCCTCCATGCTCACCACCGTGTTGTCCTGGATGTGGTTCGGAGCGGGCGTGTTGCTGATCATCAGCGTGCTGCTGCACAGTCCGAAGGGTGACGGCATGGGGGGCCTGGCCTCCAGTGGCGGCTCGATGTTCACCAGCGCCCGCAGTGCTGAACAGACCCTGAACCGCATCACCTGGACGTTGCTGGTGCTGTTCCTCGGGCTGGCGGTGGTGCTGAGTGCTGGTTGGCTGGCGTGACGATGGCTCGCCGCCAGCTGCTCACAGGCCTGGCCAGTGGCCTGGCAGGGCTGCTCGGTGCGGCCCGCCCAGCCCAGGCAGCCAGCAAAGCCGGGGATGCCGACTGGCAACTCAGTGATGCTGAATGGAAACGCCGACTGAGCCCGGAGGCCTACCAGGTGTTGCGGCGAGAGGGCACCGAACGGCCCTTCAGCAGCCCGCTCAACGGCGAAAAACGAGCTGGCACCTACCACTGCGCGGGCTGTGATCTGCCCCTGTTCAGCTCCGAGGCCAAGTACGACAGTGGCACCGGCTGGCCCAGCTTCTGGCAACCCCTGGCCGGTGCCATTGGCACCAGGCTGGATTTCAAATTGATCGTGCCCCGCACCGAATACCACTGCCAGCGTTGCGGCGGCCACCAGGGCCATGTGTTTGGCGATGGTCCCCGACCCACCGGCAAGCGCTACTGCAACAACGGGGTGGCCTTGCAGTTCAAGCCCAACTGATCAGGCAGGGATGTTGAGGGGCCGGCGGTGCACCACCAACGCTGGCATCGGCTCCATCCAGGCCGGGGTGCGCTGGGCCCAGTGCTCCGCCCGATCAAGCAGCCCCTGCAGCAACACCAACAGCTGGGGATGGTGCAGATACTCGGCCCGCACCACCAATACATCCCCCACCGGCTCAGGCAAGGGCAGGGGCAAAGGCTGACGGCCGTGATCGACACCCGCCGCCAGGCGAAGGGTGTTGCCCA
>JAGYNF010000080.1 GCA_018400215.1 Cyanobium sp. M55B138
CGACAGCCGCCGTCACCACCGCACCGGTGACAAAACCCACGGCATAGAGCCCTTCGCGGGGATACTCCACCAGCACCACCCGGCGAAACTTGCTGGAGTTGCCCTGGAGGAAGGTCTCGAGCAACTGCTTGAGCGTCTTGTAAACCGAGCCGGCCAGGGGAATGCGCAGCAGGGTTCCCTCACCGAACTCGAGCAGCCAGCGGCCCACAATGTTGCGGGCCATCAGACCGATCAGCAGGATCCCAAGCAGCGGCACCAACAAACCCACCCCCAGGTTGATCAGCTCCTGAAACACCGGGTTGAGGGTGTTGAAGGGATTGAACTGCTTGGGGATCGAGGTGAGGAAGGCGAGCACAAAACGGCTCACCGTGGTGGCCAGCCAAATCGTGGTGGCCAGGGGAATCACCACCAACAGGCCGGCGATCAGGTCGTTCTTCAGATCCTGCTGAAGACGACCTGTGATGGGTTGGTCAGGTCTGGGACTGGATTGAACCAAGGCAAAACCCGGATATCCGGCCGACTGCTACCACCAGCAACTTAGCCAGGCAAGGGCTCGGGCGGAATGTCAGACCAGGGCCACAATCGCCACCAGGGCAAAGGCGATCGCCAGCACCACGGCCCGGGCCGTGCCGCCAAAGCGACGCTGTTGCACCGCAAGATTGCGGCCTAGGCGCGCCTGGGCCACCTGCTGCTCGGCCTGTTCGAGCTGGGGGCGGATCTGGCTGTCGATGAACTCGCGCGCCTTCTGCTTCTTCTCCTCTTCCGGGGCAGTGGCCGGGATGCGCCCCTCCTGCTCCGCTTCAGCAATCAGTTGGTCCACGAAGGCGGGGTCGTCCACCTGTTGGCGCTGCAACTCCAACTGGGCCGCCTGCTGGGCGATGGCGGCATCCTGCTGTTGGGCCTGCTCCACCAGGGAGCGCTCGGCATCGATGGAGAGGGGTACGGCCACCACCATGGCGATGGTGAGCAGGATGCCCAGCAGCCCCACCAGCCAGCGCAGGGGGGTGCGGCCGGCGGACCCCGCCTCCAGCCGCTGGGCGGTGAGCATCAGCAGCAAGCCGACCAGGGCCATGGGGGACTCCCCCACCAACCGGTCGATGAACAGCTGGCGGAACGGTTCCAGCTCCCAATTCCAGCTCAGCAGCAGGCCAGCGAGCTGCAGCCCCATCAACACCACCAAGGTGAGGCCAAGCCAGCGCAGCAGGTAGGGCAATCGGCCGGATCCGGTTGTCGTGGTGGTCACAGGTGGGCGCAGCAAACTGGGGAGATGGCGCAACTGTACGGGTGATCGCTTTCGCGGCCAGAACCCTGGCGGCAGACCTGAAACAGGAAGCCCACCGGCTCGGCTTCGATCCCGTGGGCCTGGCCGCGGTGCCCGGCGGCCCCCGACTGGCATTGCGCACCGCAGCCCTGCAGCGCTGGCTGGCGGCTGGCCACCAGGCCGACATGGCCTGGATGGCCGACCCCCGGCGACGCCAGGTGGAGGCCCTGCTGCCGGGGGTGCGCAGCCTGCTGGCGGTGGGACTGAACTATTACGTGGCGGAGCCAGCCGCACCGGCGCGGCTGCGGGTGGCCCGCTACGGCTGGGGCCGTGACTACCACCGGGTGATCGACCAGCGGCTGCGACAGCTGGGGCGCTGGTTGGAGGGCCAGGTGCCCGGGGTGGCCTGGCGGGCCTGCGTCGACAGCGCCCCCCTGCTCGACAAGGCCTGGGCCGAGGAGGCCGGCCTGGGCTGGATTGGCAAGCACGGCAACCTGATCCACCGCAGGCGCGGCTCCTGGCTGCTGCTGGGGCACCTGCTCACCAACCTGGAGCTCCCCGCCGATGCTCCAGCCCAACCGCTGTGTGGCAGCTGCAGCCGCTGCATGCCGGCCTGCCCCACCGGCGCCATCACCGAACCATTCGTGGTGGACAGCCGCCGCTGCATCGCCTTTCACACGATCGAAAACCGGGACCCGGAACTGCCCAGGGCCATTGCCAACCACCTGCAGGGCTGGGTCGCCGGCTGCGACCTCTGCCAGGAGGCCTGCCCCTGGAACCAGCAACCGCTGGCCAGCAGCACCGATCCAGCCGTGCAACCGCGGCCCTGGTGGCTGACTCTGCAGGCGGAGCAGGCCCTGGGCTGGAGTGATGCGGAGTGGGATGAGAAATTGCGGGCCTCGGCCCTGCGGCGGATCAAACCCTGGATGTGGCGACGCAACATCCGGGCGGCCCAACCAGGCGCTGCCGGGCCAGAGAACAGGGGTGGATAGCTTCCCTAGGCTGGGGTGAATTGCCCAAGACCCATGGCACCGCGCTGGCTGCGCGCCCTTCCGCTGCTGGCCCTGGGCGTGACTCTCGCCACCATGGCGCCGGCCCAGGCCCTGGTGCCCTACGCCTACCTGCCCCAGCGCCGGGAACTCGAGGGCGCGGGCCTGGGCATTGCCCAGGCGGCGGCCCGGCTGCTGCAGCTGGGCCAGGCCCAGGATGCGGCACGGCTTGCCGCCCTCACGGTGCAGCTGTTGCCGGACGACCCCCGCGGCTGGCTGTTGCTGGCGGAAGCCCAGCTGCGCAGCCAACAGCTGACGGCGGCGGCCGTCTCCCTGGCCCGGGCCAAGGACTTGGACCCGGCCAACGCCGGCATCTGGTTTGCCGAGGCCTCCCTGGCCCTGCGGGACGATCGCCCCTCCGAGGCGATCGACCTGCTCAACGCGGGGCTGAAGCGGGACCCCCGCAACGCCAGCGCCTACTTCGACCTGGGCAACGCCCACATCCTGCTCAACCAGCCCGGCCAGGCCCTGACCGCGTTTGATCGGGCGGCGCGACTGCGCAAGGACTTCTGGGAAGCGATCAACAACCAGGGTCTGGTGCTCTACGAGCAGGGCCAGGTGGACAGGGCGATCGAACGCTGGCGGCGGGTGCTGCAGATCAAGCCCGATGCCGCCGAACCCAACCTGGCCCTGGCCGCGGCCCTCTTCCAGCGGGGGGCTGCCGGCCGCCAGGAAGCCCTGGAGCGGGCCAGTCAGGCCCTCGACAGCGAACCCGATTATGTGCTGGACAGCTACCAAAAGGACCAGCTCTGGGGCCCGAAACTGCGCCAGACCACCCAGCTGCTGCTGCAGCAAGCGGAACTGAAGGCTGACGTGGACCGGGCCCAGGCCAATGCCAACCCGGAAAACAACGGCAGCAGCGATGACGAGGAGGGGTGACCGCTGGGCATCAGTAGGCTGAGCGCCACAGATTGCCCGCGGACCGCAGCACCGGATGGCCGAGGAGCGACCAGAAGACCTGCGGGTTCAGCCCATCGCCCTGCATCAGGAGATGCAGCGCTCCTACCTCGAATACGCCATGAGCGTGATCGTGGGGCGGGCCCTGCCGGATGTGCGCGACGGCCTCAAGCCGGTGCAGCGGCGCATCCTGTTTGCGATGCACGAGCTGGGCCTCACCCCGGATCGCCCCTACCGCAAATGCGCCCGCGTGGTGGGCGACGTGCTCGGCAAATACCACCCCCACGGCGACCAGGCGGTCTACGACGCCCTGGTGCGCCAGGTGCAGACCTTCGCCAGTCGCCACCCGCTGCTCGATGGCCACGGCAACTTCGGCTCGGTCGACGACGATCCACCGGCGGCGATGCGCTACACCGAAACCCGGCTGGCGCCGATTGCCAACGAGGGGATGCTCGATGAGATCGGCAACGACACGGTCGACTTCGCCCCCAATTTCGATGGCTCCCAGCAGGAGCCCACGGTGCTGCCCGCCCAGCTTCCCTTCCTGCTGCTGAACGGCTGCACCGGCATCGCCGTGGGCATGGCCACCAACATCCCGCCCCACAACCTGGGGGAAGTGGTGGATGCCCTGATCGCCCTGGTACGCAAGCCGGATCTCTCCGACGACAAACTGCTGGAGCTGGTGCCTGGCCCGGATTTCCCCACGGGGGGCGAGGTGCTGTTGGGTCAGGGCGTCCGCGACACCTACCTGGTGGGCCGCGGCAGCATCCCGATGCGGGGCGTGGCCCACTTCGAGGAGGTGCAACCCGGCAAGGGCCGCCACCGGCGCAGCGCCGTGGTGATCACCGAGCTGCCGTACCAACTGAGCAAAGCCGGCTGGATCGAAAAGCTGGCCGAGCAGGTGAACGACGGCAAGATCGGCGGCATTGCCGACATCCGCGATGAGAGTGATCGCGAGGGCATGCGGGTGGTGGTGGAGCTGCGGCGGGATGCCGATCCCCCCAAGGTGCTCACCGACCTGCAGCGCCGCACCGCCCTGCAGAGCAATTTCGGCGCCATCCTGCTGGCCCTGGTGAACGGCCAGCCCGTGCAATTGAGCCTGCGCCGCGCCCTGCACCAGTTCCTGGACTACCGGGAATTGACCCTGATCCGCCGCACCCGCCATGCGCTCAAGCGCTGTGAGGAGCGCCTGGAGGTGGTGGAGGGGCTGCTCAAGGCCCTGGCCGATCTGCAGCGGGTGATCGCGATGATTCAGGAGGCCCGCGATGCGGCCAGTGCCCGCGCCAGCCTCCAGGTGCACCTCGACCTGAGCGAACGCCAGGCCGATGCGGTGCTCTCGATGCCGCTGCGGCGCCTCACCGGGCTGGAACAGGAGGGCCTGGCCCAGGAGGCCGGCGAGCTGCGCGGGGAACGCGATCAGCTGTGCCATCTGCTCGACCACCGCGGCGCCCTGCTGGAGGCGATGGTGGCCGAATTGAAGGCGCTGAAAAAGCGCTTCGCCACCCCCCGCCGCACCCGCCTGGTGGAGGGCGGCGACGAACTCGTGGCCCAGCGCAGCGCCGCCCAGCGACCCAATGCGGAGCTGCAACGCCAGCAGGCCTTTGCTGCCCTGGCCAGTGAGGGGCGGCTGCTGATCCAGGCCGATGGTGCCGTGAAGATCGTCACGCCCCAGGTGCTGGGCAAGCTTCACCTGGATCAACCGAGCGAGCTGGGGGACTCTCCCTCACCAGCCCAGCTGATCCTTCCCGTGCAGCGCCAGCCCCAGGTGCTGGCCTTCAGCAGCGATGGCCGGGTGGCCCTGCTGCGTTGGGAATTCGCCGGCCAACAACCCGGGAACCTGGAAAAATTCCTGCCCGACAGCCTGGAGGGTGGCTCGGTGGTGCAGGTGTTGGCGCTGCCGGATGAGCCCGCCCTGGCGGGCCTGAGCCTGGGCCTGTTGAGCAGCGATGGCCGCTTCAAGCGGCTGCCCCTGGAGGACATCCAGGACCTCTCCGGGCGGGCTGCCACCGTGCTCAAACTCAAGGACGGCGTCAGCCTGAACCAAGTGGTGCTCTGTCGGGAAGGCGAAGATCTGGTGACCGGCAGCAGCACCGGCCGCATCCTGCGGCTGACGGTGGATGGGGAAAACCTGCCGCTGATGGGCCGCACCGCCCAGGGGGCAATGCTGCTTAGGCTGCTACCGGGCGAAACCGTGGTGGGAGCCACGGCGGTGGCGGCCGATGGCTCCGTGCTGCTGGCCAGTCGCCAAGGCCAACTCAAACGGCTGGCCGTGGCCGAACTGAGGGCCTGCCAGCGGGGCGACCTGGGCCAGATCGGGCTGCGTTTCAACCAGCGGGACGACGCCCTCGTAGCGCTGTGCAGCGGTGCGGCCCCCCTGGTGGCGGCCCTGGTGGACAACGGCCGCAGCCTGCGGCTCAACCCGGCAAGCCTGGAGCTTCAGACCACCAGCGCAACAGGGCTGCAGCTCGAATTGGCGGGGCAGCGCACCATCACCCGCCTGGTGCCGCTGCAGGCTGCTGGCGATTGATCGCCGCCAGACCGGCCGGCTCCAGCATCAGCTTGCTGGAGCGCAGCTGCTCATCCATCTCAATGGGATAGGCACCATCGAAGCAGGCCGTGCAGAAGTGGCTGGAGTGGGCATGGGCCTCCTCCACCATGCCCTCCTTGCTGAGGTAGGCCAGCGAGTCGACACCCAGATGGGCAGTGATCTCCTCGAGCGTGAGCCGGGCCGCGATCAGCTGGTCCTGGGTGTCGGTGTCGATGCCGTAGAAGCAGGGATGGGTGACCGGCGGTGAACTGATGCGCATGTGCACCTCGGTGGCGCCGGCATCGCGCAGGGCCGCCACCAGCTTGCGGCTGGTGGTGCCGCGCACGATCGAGTCGTCGATCACCACCACCCGCTTGCCGGCCAGCACGTCGGGCAGGGGATTGAGCTTGACGCGGATGCCGGCCTCCCGCATCGCCTGGGTGGGCTGGATGAAGGTGCGGCCCACGTAGCGGTTCTTGATCAGGCCATCGGCAAAGGGGATGCCGCTCGCCTGGGAATAGCCAATGGCGGCCGGGATTCCGGAATCCGGCACGCCGATCACGATGTCGGCCTCCACCGGCGTCTCGCGGGCCAGCACTTCACCGATCCGCACCCGATAGCTGTAGAGCGACTCGCCAAAAAAGCGGCTGTCGGGGCGGGCGAAGTAGATCATCTCGAACACACAGAGCCTGGCGGGCTCCTCGGCCCAGCGGCTGCGTTCGGGCGTGGCCTCACCGTGGCGGAAATGCATGATCTCGCCGGGTTCCACATCGCCGTCAAAGGCGGCACCGATGATGTCGAGGCCGCAGCTCTCGCTGCTCACCACCCACTGGGCCTGGTGGAGCTCACCGAGATGGCCATACACCAGGGGGCGAATGCCGTGCCCATCGCGCAGGGCAAAGAGCCCGTCGGGGGTGCCGATCACCAGGCTGAAGGCACCACGGCAGCGCCCAGCGGCCTGGCGAATGGCCGCATCCCAGCCCATGCCGGCATTCACCGCCTGCTGCAGGGCAAAGGCGATCAGCTCTGAATCGGTGGTGGAGGTGAGTTCGCTGGCGATGGCGGCCAGCTCCTGGCGCAGCTCGGCGGCATTCACCAGGTTGCCGTTGTGGGCCAGGGCAAAGGGGCCGCTGCGGGTGTTGAGCAGCACCGGCTGGGCATTGCAGACCTTGCTGCTGCCGGTGGTGGAATAGCGGTTATGGCCGATGGCCAGGTGGCCCGGCAGCCGTTCCAGCACGTCCTGGTCAAACACCTGGCTCACCAGGCCCATGTCCTTGTGCAACCGCACCTGCTCGTGGGCATCGAACACCGCAATCCCCGCCGACTCCTGGCCGCGGTGCTGCAGGGCATAGAGGCCGAAGTAAGCCAGGTTGGCCACGGGCTGATCGGCCGCCATCACGGCATACACGCCGCAGGCCTCCTCAGGCTTGTCGGACCGGTGCTCCAGCGACAGCTGATCCTTCAGCACAGGCCCGGGGGATTGGGGGTGATCCCACATTGTGCATCAGCTACCGCACCCCAGGCGGCGGGGAATCGCCTGCTCAAAGCAGTCGGCCAGCTGGGCCACGGGCAGCTCCAGCAGGACCTGCCCGGCCTGCTGGATCCGCAGGCTGGCCTG